>DATJGC010000444.1:0-16977 GCA_035495345.1 Chitinophagaceae bacterium
ATTAATCAAAACAGTTCCGTATACTGCGGGTAGCAAGGTGCAGTTAACCGCTACTACGGCCGAAATGGCTACCGCCTTTGGCGTGCCTGCTTCCGCCTTTACGCCGGGTTCTATTTTCACCTTTTTTCCACGGGCCATTACTAAAAGCGGTAAGCCCTATGATATCAATAATGCAGGTGATAATGGCGGCGGTGGTCTTATTACCGGTCCTGCTTACAAATCTGGTTTTTCGTTTACCGTATATGTGGTTTGTCCGTTTACAGGTAATATGGCAGGCAGTTACAAAGTTATTCGTGACGACTGGGCTGATTGGGCCGCAGGAGCAACTGTGCAGATAACCGACGGACCGGGTGCCAACCAAATCAATATCAGCAAAATCTACCCTGGCGGTGGTACCATCATCACACCATTACTGGTAAATGTAGACCCTGCAACAGGCACGGCTACCATTCCTAAAGTAGTATATGGCAGGTATGGCGGTCCTTCTTCCACGCAATATTCAGGGGTTGGATCGGGTGCCGGTGGAGTGGCAGGTTATGTATTTTCATGTACCGGCTTCATCACGCTTAGCATTACACATACAGACAATGGCGGTGGAGATTATGGTGCTAACAAACTTATTCTGCAGAAGCAGTAATTCATTTAAAAAATTAAGTGCGCAAAGGGCTGGCCGAAAGGGCGGCCCTTTTTTTTATTGATCGCAAACAAGAAAAATATAGCATAGGTTTTGATCGCCCATCAAAACCATTTTCAAACGCGCTCGCACTATTATCATGTAGACATACTTCCACAATTACCAGACTCACTGCGTGTTTGCGCAATAAATTCTTGCCATCTTATCATGTCCATCCCGGTTAACAACTAAATAACAAAATTCATCAACTAAAAAGTTATCTAGTGACTTGAAAACATGCAGCTTTTTTTAACAGAGTTTTGTCATGCTGTAAGTTGCGCTTTCCTGACCGGGCGCAAAGTTCAACCCCCCTGTCCCTCTTAACGGTATGAATTGCCCATAGCAACTCATTTCTTGCACATTCTACCATAACTAACTGCTTATAGTGGCTAGCAATAGCCTGCTGCTTTATAATGCTACGCGAAAGATTCATTAATGAAACCAAAAAAGTGATTTATGAAAAGATTGTACGGACTTCTTTCTGTGTTTTTTATTTTCTCACTGCAGGTAGCGCTTGCACAAACCGTGGAAGTGCGGGGCCGGGTGGTTGATTCCAGTGGCGCCGGCGTACCAGATGCGTCCATCACTATTAAAGGTACCAAGAGCGGTGTGCGTGCTGCCAATGATGGCAGCTTTACCATCAACGCAAAAAGTGGCGCAAGGCTGGTGGTAAGTGCCATCGGTTTTGCTGCACAGGAAATCACCGCATCGCCGGGCATGCAGACGGTAAGCCTCGGGCAGGATGTACGCGGCCTCAGTGAAGTGGTAGTAACTGCGCTGGGCATCAGGAGAGAAAAAAGACAATTGGCTACTGCCACGCAAACCATCAACAGCGACCAGATCAACAAATCAGGAACGGGTAATGCGTTGAGTGAATTAAACGGCAAAGCCTCCGGTCTTACTGTTATCAACAGTGGTGGTGAGCCAGGCAGCGGAACCTACCTGCGTTTGCGCGGTGTTACTTCTATTACAGGTAATAACCAGCCGCTGATGGTGGTAGATGGTGTACCCATTGATAACTCCGTTAATAACTATGATGCTACTTCGGCCACGCCCAATGTATCTGGCTCAAACAGTAATCTTACGGGTGGTGTACAACCCACCAACCGCGGTGTAGACCTTAACCCAAATGATATTGAATCCATCACTTTGTTAAAAGGTCCTTCTGCCACTGCATTGTATGGTATACAGGCGGCCAGCGGTGCTATTATTATTACTACAAAAAAAGGCAGCAGCGGTCGCAAGGGCACCAGTGTGTCCTTTAACTCATCTATTACATTCGACAGGGCCAGCAGGTTACCGGAACGCCAGACCATGTATTCACAAGGCGGCGATGGCATTTACCAGGGCCCTAAAGGCGGATCAGACAGGCGCCTTACCTGGGGTGCAAGACTGGATACACTTTTCTGGGATGGCCAGGCCAATATCTGGGATCCGCATGGTAATATAGTAGGGGCTTCTAATCCTTCAAAACAGATTCCGGTATACGCCTATGACCCGTATGAATTTTTCCAGACGGGTACTACCTACAACAACAATATTGCATTGTCTGGGGGTACTGCCAAATCTGGCTTTCGTATTTCATTGGGTAGCGTTAACCAGACAGGCATCATACCCAAATCAAAGTATGATAAAAACACCTTTAGCATCAGCGGGTCTACCAACCTCACAGACAAATTCAGTATCTCTGCGGGTGTTACCTATATTAAATCTGTGAACGATAAGGTGCAGCAGGGTTCCAACACATCCAGCATTATGCTGGGTCTGTTGCGTACGCCAACAACCTTTGATAATTCTTACGGACTTAAAGATGCAGCCAATAATCCTGCCTCGTACGTGCAGCAAAATGGCACCGGCCAGCAAAGAGATTACCGTGGCGGCGCGGGCTATGACAATCCTTACTGGACTGTAAACAGGAACCCCTTCCGTGAAGATGTAAACCGTGTGTTTGGCTACGGCCAGGCCAATTACCAGTTGTACGACTGGATTTCTTTTACCTACCGGCTGGGTGGCGATGTATACTCTCAGAATGCAAAGAATGCATATGATATCTTTTCAAACGCATTTCCTGCCGGTGCTATCCACCTGCTTAATTATTACAACCAGCAGTTTAACTCAGACTTTACTGTTAACCTCAAGAAGAGTTTCTCTTCAGATCTTTCAGGTTCGCTGTTAGTAGGACATAACTATTTTACCTACCAGAACCGCGCAAGACTGTCTCATGGGTCAGGCTTTGTATTGCCCAACTTTCTTGATATGTCTAATGCTACTTCTTATACCAATAATGAATCAGAGCAGAGAAAACGTACCATGGCTTTTTATGCTGAAGCACACCTTGATTACAAGAATATGTTGTTCTTAACATTGTCTGGCAGGCGTGAAACCTCTTCTACACTGCCACCGCAGAGCAATAGCTTCTTTTATCCATCTGCCAGCTTAGCGTTTGAGTTTACACAATTACCTGGTTTTGCCAACAGCAAAGTACTCAATTACGGAAAGCTGAGGGTGTCCGCCGCACAGGTGGGTAAGGATGCGCCCATACAGGGTTTGCAAACCTATTTTGCGCAGGCTTCCATTGCTGATGGGTTCACCACCGGTATCCAGTTTCCCATTAACGGTAATGCTGGTTACCAGTTAAGTTCTTCCATTACTACCATTGGTAATCCAAACCTGAAGGCAGAAAAAACCAATTCTTATGAGTTGGGTACAGACCTTGGTTTCTTTAATAACCGGGTAACACTGAATGCTACGGCTTATTACTCTAAAACAACCGATGCCATATTGATTGTACCAATTGCCTATACCACCGGCTTTGGTGCAGAATTACTGAACGCTGCCACACTTACCAACAAGGGGCTTGAAGTAACCATTGCGGCTACCGCATTTAAGACAAACAATTTTAAATGGGATATAAGCCTTAACTGGTCTAAGAATAAAAACAAGGTAGTATCACTGGCTACCGGTGTACCAAAAGTGTTAATTGCAGGGTTCCAGAACGGTGAAGTGGATGCCATTGCAGGCAAGGCCTTCGGACAAATTTATGGTAGTGTTTACCAGCGTTCAGACCCCAATGATATGAACAGTCCTTTACTGATCAATGATACCAAGGGAGATGCAGGTTATGGTATGCCGATAGTAAGCGCACAAAACGCAGCCATTGGAGATGTTAACCCAGACTGGACCGGTGCTGTTATCAACACTTTCACCTACAAACGTCTTTCACTGGGCTTCCAGGTAGATGTTAGGCAGGGTGGTGATATATGGAATGGTACCCGCGGCGCGATGTCTTATTTTGGCACTTCTGCGGAAACTGCCAACCGCGACCAGCCGGCTTTGTTTAAAGGCGTATTGGGCCACCTGGATGTTAATGGCAACGTAGTGCATTATGCAGACAATGGCACCACAGAAATAGCCAAGCCCGGAGGAGAAAACACAGTGGCTACTACTTACAGTCAGTACTACTGGCAGAATATCGGTAGCAGCTTTGTAGGACCGGCTGAGCCAAGCGTTGAAAAAAGTTCCTTTGTTCGCCTTCGCCAGGTAAGCTTAACCTATGATATTTTCAGGGCTGCCGATAAAAAAACTTTTTCCAGCCTTTCAGTAACGCTGTTTGCAAACAATGCCATTCTCTGGACAAAATACAAAGGCGTAGACCCGGAAACAAGTTTGGCCGGACCTGTAAATGGCCAGGGCCTTGATTACTTTAACAACCCGGGCACCAGGAGCTACGGCATCAGACTCAATGTAGGATTGTAATTAACTCAATTGAAAATTTGAAATCAAGCGTATGAAAAGTTTTAAGCATAAGCTCGTTATATATGGCTTGCTGTTGGCAACAACAGCAGCTGTCTCCTGTAAGAAATCATTTTTCTCTGATGTAAACATCAACACCAATGCGCCGGACTCTTCCAGCATCATCCCTTCGGTGATGCTCTCAACAGTTGAAGGCACACTGGCGTACACACAGGGGGGCGATATCTCTCGCTTTACATCACTCATAACCCAGCAAACCGAAGGCAGTGCCCGTCAGGCGCAGGGTTATTACCAGTATACATTTACGTCTGTCGATTTTGACCAGGCCTGGGGTAATCTGTATACATCGGTTCTTCAAAACAATAAAGTACTGTTGAGAATTTCAGATGCAAAAGGAGATCACGCGTACAGCGGTATCAGCAGGGTGCTGATGGCCTATAGTTTACAAATGGCGGTAGACATGTGGGGAAGCATTCCTTATTCGGATGCATTTAAAGGCGCCTCTAACCTGCAACCGAAATACGATAATGACAAAGCATTGTATGATACCATCAACACCATGTTAACCACGGCTATCAGCCTGCTGTCTAACAGTGATAAAGGCCCAGACGAGCCGGGTGCAGAAGATGTAATTTACCAGGGCGATAATGCAAAGTGGATAAAGTTTGCGCATGCTATAAAAGCAAGGTTGTTTATCCACCAAAGCAAAGGCAATGCAGCAATGGCTACCAGTGCGCTGGCAGAGATTGCGCAGTCTTTCAGCTCTAATGATGATAATGCGGTATACCAGTTTGGCAGCACAGAAACTTCTGCCAATCCCTGGTACCAGTTTAATGAACAGCGCACGGCAGATATTGCGTATGATCAAAGTCCGCTGGCCATGCGCATGATGACAGCAAATGACCCGCGGTATACCATTTTTGCAGATTCTTCTTTTAATGATGTAAATGGTGTAGGCATGGGTAGCTACTATGGCAATATAAGTTCGCCGGTAGAGCTCATTACATATGATGAGTTGCAATTTATGAAGGCAGAAGCCTTACTGCGCTCCGGCGGCAGCCTGGCCGCGGCCCAGACAGCTTATGTTGAAGGCATTACTGCCAATATGGAAAAACTGGGCGTAAAAGCAGGTGCCATCGGCACCTATCTCGCCACAAAGGGTACTTTACCAGGCACTACCGCAGCCGCCATCAGCCAGGTGGCAGCGGAAGAATATGTTGCGCTCTATCTCAACCCTGAGGCATTTACGCTGTGGCGCAGAACAGCAAGCCCTACGCTTACCCCTATTACCGGTGCCAATGTGCCGCGTAGGTTCCTCTATCCGCAAACAGAATATTCTTACAATGAAGCGAATGTTTCCGCGTCTACATTGTATACGCCAAGAATATTCTGGGATCTATAGATTGTTTACCCGTTGTTGATGATAAAGAGCCGCCCGATTGGGCGGCTTTTTTTTATGCATTGTATGAATTGTGTGGCCAATCGTGCAATCCCGATTATTTACAATTGTCTACCGATTGACTGAGCACTTTGTTCAGTTTTTTCAGGCGTCAAACTGCTACTTGAAGCTATCTTGTTGTTGCCGCTGATCCCTTAAGATTTGGTTTAAATCGGTGTGCCACTGGTTTTATACAAACTGTTTTCGTAGTATCATTAACAGGTCCTTATGGCTAGTGATATTGCAAAACAAATTCAATGTCAACACTTTATACACGCAACAGGAGCGGCCTACTTGCCCATTGATGCTCCCGAAGCGTCTTACCTACCGCAAATCCGCATAAGGCACCGGAAAATCAATCATCAAATTATCTTGATTTTGGCCGTTCATCAATTTTAACTTAAATTTATTTTCCTTCACTAAACAAACAAACTAACATGAGAAAACTGCTAATTCTATTAGTGGGTATGTGTGCGTTTATGCATGCTGCCCGCTCACAAAATGTAGATGTTTCAGGTAAGGTGGCTGATGAAAAAGGCAATCCCATCTCCGGCGTTTCCGTGCAGGAACGCAGCTCCAAACGGGGCACTACCACTGATGCCAACGGGGCATTCAAACTTTCGGTCAAAAAAGGCGCGGTATTGCTTTTCTCGAGCGTCGGGTTCGACAAAAAGCAGGTAACCGTTGACAATTCCGGCAGTATTACCGTAGCAATGGTTGCCACCAACCAGGCCCTGGATGAAGTGGTTATTACTGCACAGGGTATCAAAAAAGAGAAAAAAGCACTGGGCTATGCCGTTAGTACAGTGGCTAACAAAGACCTGGAGCTCCGTCCGGAAGGAGATATAGGCAGGGTACTCAACGGTAAAGTGGCCGGCCTCAGCGTGCTCAACAGCAGTGGCATTTCCGGTAGCGGTACCAATATTAATATCCGCGGCGTTAGTACCATCACCGGCGGCGCAGCAACACCCCTCTTCATTGTAGATGGTGTTCCCTTTGATGGTGGTAATAATGGTAACGATAATTTCCAGTACGGCGGCGGCACCTCTTCTTCCAGCAGGTTCCTGGATCTCGACCCCAATAATATTGAATCAGTAAGCGTATTGAAAGGCCTCAGCGCCACCACGCTGTATGGTGAAGCTGCACGCAACGGCGCCATTCTTATTACTACCAAGAACGGATCAGGCCGCAAGATTCCGAAGAAAATGGAAATAACCGCTTCACAGTCTTTGTTTGCCAATAAAGTGGCCAACCTGCCCGTATACCAGGATAACTATGGTGGCGGGTTCGACCTTGTGCCTTCTGCTGCATTCAGCAACTGGGGCCCAAAGTTTACCAATCCACCGCTACAGGTTGCTTACTCTCCTTCACTACAGGCGGCTTATCCGGATTTGTACGGTCCAACCAAAACACAGGATTACCGGGCGTATGATAATGTAAAGGCATTCTTCCGCACCGGTATTGTAAGCACCAGTTCAATCAACGTGGCTGCATCCGGCACCAACAGCACCTTCAATGCCAACTACAGTTATATGGACGACCAGGGCTTTACCCCCAACAACCGCGTGTATAAAAACAACTTCGGTATTGGTGGAACCGCAAAACTGGGCAATAACTTCTCATTGAATGCTGTGCTCAATTTTGCCATTACAGATTTTCAAACACCGGTAGTGGGTGCCAACGTCGGTGGCGGCGGACCAGATGTAACTTCTGTATTTGGCTTCTTAATGTTTACGCCGCGCAGTGTAAACCTGATGGGTCTGCCTTATGAAAATCCATTAACGCACGGCAGCGTGTACTACAGGGGCGGCAATGATATTGAAAACCCAAGGTGGACGGCGGCCAATGCACTCTCTAAAGATGCAACCTATCGCAGCTTTGGAACCTTTGGTTTGAAATATGATTTCATGAAAGGGCTTAGCCTCAGCTATCGTTTTGGGCTGGATATCTATAATGAGTCACAAAAACTTACTATCAATAAAGGAGGCATCAGCGGCGGTGCTGGCTATGTAAACGGTTTATATCGCACCATCAATGCAACCAACCAGATATTGAACCATACTTTGTTGCTCAACTATGTAAGAAGCCTTGGCAGCAAGTTCAGCCTTACCGTAGATGCGGGTGCTGACCTACGGCAGGACAACTACTCGCAAAACGGCTTAAAGAGCACACAACAGATTGTATACGGCCTGTTTGACCATAGCAACTTTATCAGTCATGATATAAGAAGCGAAGGCGGTGCCGACCTGGATTATAAAAGAGATAAAACAAGAGCCGGCGTATTTGTACAAACATCATTGGGCTACAATGATTATTTGTACTTAAACCTGAACGGCCGTAACGACTGGGTTTCTACGCTCGAGAAAAATAACCGTACGCTGTTTTACCCGGGTGCCAGTCTTTCATTTGTACCCACTTCTGCCATTGAGATGTTGAGAACAAGCTCGGTTGTAAACTACCTGAAGCTGCGTGTTGGTTATTCTACCAGTGCGCATTTTCCAGACCCTTACAACACGCGTTCTTCCCTCGGCCTCGCTACCAATGTATTTGTAGACCGTACCGGTACCGTGGTAAATATTGGCGCCATACCTAACCAGGTTCCCAACCCGGATCTTAAACCAGAGCTCATCAAAGAAACAGAAGCTGGTATAGAAGGTACATTCTTTAACAAGCGTCTTACACTGGATCTGTCTGGCTATTTCAGAACCGCCAGTAACCAGATTTTAAACCGCAACCTGGATGCTTCTACCGGTTACAACAATACCACCATTAATGCTGGTTCTGTAGACAACAAGGGTATTGAACTGGCCCTGGGTTATAGAGTTGTCAGCAACAAAGACTGGACCTGGCAGATAGACGGTATTTATAGCATCAATAAAAGCAAGGTGCATGATCTGCCTGAAGATATCAAACAGATACAGATATCCGGCTACGGCGGTGGTGTAGGTACGTATGCTATCAACGGCCTTCCATTGGGTATTTTACAGGGAAATTATGTACAACGTGATCCTAAAACGGGCCAGGGCATTGTAGATGCCAATGGCTACTTCCTTGCCTCTTCCGGCATTGGCATTATAGGAGACCCTAATCCTTTGTACAAGTTAACCGGCATTAATACCGTTTCTTACAAATTCATTTCGTTCCGTATGCAGTGGGATTACAGTCGTGGCGGAGACATGTTCTCCAATACCGTACGCACGCTGCTCTCCCGCGGTGTAACAAAGGATACTGATTTCGACCGTGCGCTTCCTTACATCATTCCTAATACAGTGAAGCAGGATGGCACGCCCAATGATATTCAGCAGAGCGTAGACAATATTTATTTCAATGCTTATGGCTTTGGTCCTAATTCAGTAACGGTGTGGGATGCAACAGTGATTCGCCTTCGCGAAGTATCATTGTCTTTTGCACTGCCAACCACCTGGTTAAAGAAGACACCTTTTGGTGCTGCGTCATTAAGCATTTCTGCCAATAACCTCTGGTACCTGGCGCCCAATTTTCCAAAGTACACAAGGTTTGATCCAGAAAGCAATAGCCTTGGTGTAAGCAATGCCCGTGGTATCGATTTATTTGCAGGCCCTTCATCTCGCCGCATTGGTGCAAGTCTGAAGATTCAGTTCTAAAACAAATTATTATGAAAATGAGAAAAATAATAGTACTGGCCTCCATCATTCTTTTAGCTGCGTGTAGCAAACTCAATGATAAACTAGATTCACAGCTCAATGATCCAAGTGCCCCAACACCGGATGCTGCAGACATTGATCTTTACCTGAATAACCTTGAATTAAATTTCAATGGCTTTTACCAGACTGCTTCTGATTTAACAGACCCGCTGATGCGTATGGAAACCATGTTTGGTCCAACCTACTACAACGCTTACTCAGCCAGTAGTTATGACGGGTTATGGAACAGTGCCTATACATCCATCTTTAAAACTGCCAATACCATGATTCCGTTGGCAGCGGCAAAGAACCAGTTTATTCATTCAGGCATTGCCAAAACATTAAAGGCCTATACCATGATTACGCTGGTAGATCTTTTTGGCGATATCCCTTATACTGAAGCCAACCTGGGGGTTACCAATACCAATCCTAAGGTAGACAAAGGAAGGCTGGTATATGATTCTGCGCTGGCATTGCTGGACGCTGCTATTGCCGACTTTGGTAAAACGGCTTCCTCTTCACCGGGAACAGATCTATTTTATGCAGGTAACAAAACAAAATGGGCCACGTTTGCAAAAACAATCAAACTAAAAGCCTATGTGCAAACAAGGCTGGTAGACCAGGCAAACGTTACTACCAAGATAAATGCCTTGCTGGCTGAAAATGATCTGATAGATACACCCGCAGAAGATTTCGTTTTTAATTATAGTACAAAAGACCAGGCACCGGATAGCAGGGCACCGCACTACGTCAGTAACTATGGCACCAATACCGGTACTGCAGATTACCTGGGCAATCATTTTATGTGGGCATTGGTGCAGGAAAAAGGCATTGTGGATCCGCGTGCACGGTATTATATCTACCGGCAGATTACGGATATTACCAATGACAGTCGCTTGCCTGATCAGACAACCACACAGTTTGCATTAGCATGTTATTATCGTACCTCGCCCTATCCTACCGGTTCTCCTTATTGCATTGTTGGCACAGGTTACTGGGGAAGAGACCATGGCAACAATGAGGGCACGGGCCCGGATGGTTTGCTGAAATCTACCTGGGGGCTATACCCTGTGGGTGGAGAGTTTGATGCAGACCAGAACAAATCTACCGGCCAGGGAAGCGGTAGGCAGTCTGGCGCTAAGGGCGCGGGCATTGGGCCCATTTGGATCTCTGCCTTTACTTATTTCTTAAAGGCCGAAGCTGCACTGACGCTGGGAACTACGGGCGATGCGCAAGCCTTGCTGCTGGCAGGTGTTAACGAATCGTTCAACAAGGTAAAGGGTTTTGCGGGTACCATTGGTTACAGCCTGCCAACCACAGATACCACAAAGCTGATCACTACCTATAAGCAACAGCAGTATGTAAACAAGGTACAATCACTTTACCAGGCAGCGGCCACCACCAGTGACAAACTGAATGTACTGGAGCGTGAGTATTACCTGGCTGCCTGGGGCAATGGACTGGAGCCTTATAATAACTACCGCAGAACAGGCAAACCGGAGAACCTGCAACGTACGCTGTTGCCAAATGAAGGTGATTTTATCCGTTCTTTCTTTTACCCCTCTATCTATGTAGATTTTAACAAGAGTGCGGTACAAAAAACGGTTACTTCTGTGCAGGTATTCTGGGACAATAACCCGAAAGATTTCATCCATTAAAATTTATGCAATGCAAAAAAATATAATTGCTATCGTAAGTATTGTCATCTTGCTGGCGGGTGCCCTGGTTTCCTGCAGAAAAGATGTAATCAATGGAGCCAGCAAAGACCTTGTACTTGGCTCTTACCTCACACTCAAACAAAAAATAAATACCAATTTAAATTTTAGTTCTCCTACGGCTACCGTTTCTATCAGAACCGGTTCTTATGGCAGCCCCATAGCTTCGGTAAATATTTACCTGGCCACGGGCGATGCATTGGATACCAAAAAATGGAAACTGATAAAGAATGTTCCGTTTGCGGATAGTGCCACACTGGTGGTAACCACTGCGGAGATTTCTGCTGCACTGGCCCCCGGAAGTATTCAGCCGGGCAACCAGTATGTATTGCAGAATGAAGTGGTAACAAAAGATGGCAGAAAATTTTCTGCGGCAAATACGCCTACTAATTACACTTCTTTTCCTGCTTACAATATTGCCTTTAGCTGGAATGCCACTGCTGTTTGTGCATTCTCACAGGCAAGCTCTGTAGGCACATATAAAGTAGTATATGATGGCGACTGGGTGGATTACAAAACCGGTGATATCATTACGGTAACAGCAGGGCCCGATGCCAACTCCATACAGTTTCTGGCCTATCCTTCTGAAGTATTGGGTGGAGGCACCAACCGGCAGCCATGGATTGTAAAAGTGGATGCTGCCACAGGAGGTGCTACAGTAGCAGACCAGTTTGTGGGTAATTATGGATCAACAGTAGCAAGAGTGAAGGCAAGCGGTTTTGTTTTTTCCTGCACGGGTTTTATCACTTTATCAGTAGACGTTAATTATGGCGGCGCTATTTACGCCGCGCAGAAGTTTACACTGCAGAAGCAATAAGGATTTTATTATTAATACAAAGGCCGTCTCCTGCAGGAGACGGCCTTTTTTATTTTTTCGATGTATTAAAGTATAAAGTAGTCGAGCTGGCACCGTTTATACAAAAACACTTTCACTGCACCAATACGCCGTCATAAAATTTTACCGGCAACTTTCTGGAAATCAATTGCTGACAGGTATTTTCAAAAAAATTACCATGATACGTCGTTTCTGATTTTGGCCGTTCGTCCGTTTTAACCTAAATTTAATCTTCTTCTAACCAACAACAAAACTAACATGAGAAAACTTCTAATCCTCTTAGCAGGGTTACTTGCATTGCTGCAATCTGCCCAATCGCAAAACGTAGACATTTCAGGTAAAGTAGCGGACGAAAAAGGAAATCCCATTCCTGGCGTATCCGTGCAGGAGAAAACAACAAAGCGTGGTACAACCACAGACATCAATGGTGTTTTCAAATTATCCATCAAACCTGGAAGTACGTTGGTGCTGTCCAGCGTTGGGTTCGACACAAAACAAATTGTTGTCACCAATTCAACCACACAAAACATTACGCTTACTGCTTCCAACCTTGCGCTGAGCGAGGTAGTGGTTACCGGTGTTGGTGCGGCTACCAGCAAAAAGAAACTGGGCGTGGCCGTAGAGTCAGTAAACATTGGCAACCAGGTAAAGGTGAGCACCGGAGATGTAGGCCAGCAATTGGTTGGCCAGATAGCCGGCGCACAAATTTCCAGCACAAATGGTAGTCCAGGCCAGCCCCTTAACATTGTACTGCGGGGTATCAACAGTGTTCAGGGTGGCACCTCGCCCATGATCCTGATAGACGGAATTGAAGTAAGGGCTACAGACCTTAATGCCATTGACGTAAACACCATTGACCGCGTTGAAGTAGTACAAGGTGCGGCCGCCGCTTCATTGTATGGCGCACAGGGTGCCAATGGTGTTATTCAGCTGTTCACCAAAAAAGCGAAGGCAGGAAAAATAAACATTGATATCTCCAGCAGCGCCACTACCAACAAGCTGCTGAATGTTGGCAATGTACACAAGGCAGATAAACATGCTTTTGCTACCGATGCAAACGGAAACGTTATACAGTCTAACGGTTCTCCCCTCACCTTTGACCCCGTATTAGGCGTGTATGATGCCAACGTGCAGTACAGCGCACTTGCACTAACCAGCTATGCAGAAAAGCCTTACAACGCCAACCTGAAATATTATGACCATTACAAAGAATTCTTCCAGAATGGTTATGTATTCAATAACGCAGTTACTATTTCAGGCAACAGAGACAAGATAGATTTTCTTTTATCTGCCTCCAATAACAAACAAAACTCCAACTTTAAAGGTAACGGCGACTATGAGCGTTCTAACCTTACTGCCAAGTTGGGCATAGACCTGGCCAAGGGTTTAAAACTTACCAGCTTTACACAACTGGTGTACACAAAAAACACACTTAATGACCAAACCGGTCGCGGTATTGTATATGCACTGAACAATACCCGTCCTTTTGCTAACTACCAGTTTAAAGATCCGGACGGTAATTACGGTGTGTATGTTGGAGATGCGGCTGGTGTAAACGCAGCCAACCCAAATTATATTAACCAATATACAAGCTCACTGATTAATACAGTAGACATCATCCAGAACCTTAACCTTAACTACAAGTTTCCAAAATTTGTAGAACTGGATGCCAAGTACGGATTAAACGTTAAGAACAGGAATACCACTTACCGTTACGAAGACCAGGAGTTTAATCAAAATGCTGTATACAATCAATTCTACTACAGCAATTACAATCCTAACACCGCAAGCGACGGTACTACTACCGGTGAAATTGATAATTATGTAGACCGTACTACTTTTCAGAACTTCATTGGTACTGCTACATTGCGCACAGACTTCGACAATGATTTTCACATCAAGATTCCATTGAAAACTATTACAACAGTAGCTTTTGATTACCGTAAAAATTTGCTGAAACGCTTCCAGAGTTATGGCTATGATGCGCCGGAGTTTACTCCGTGGAATGCATCCCAGGGTTCTGTATATAAAGTGCTGGATGACTATGTTGAGCCATTTATTACTTATGGATTTTTAGCCAATCAGCGTTTTGAATATGGAGAGCTTGCGGGTTTTTCTGTGGGTGTTAGAAGCGACTTCTCCTCTGCATTCGGGAGCGGTGCTACTGCTCAGACTTTCCCGCGCGGAGATGCCTATCTCAACATTTCAAAATTTAAATTCTGGGAAAACGCCAAGTTCTCTTCTGTGTTCACAGACTTTAAATTACGCGCAGCTTACGGAGAAGCGGGTATTCAGCCCACCGCCTTTCAGCGCTTTCCGGTGCTTGAAACAGAATCTATGGGACCGAAAAATGTACTTCGTTTCAGGGTAACAAGTCCTAATCCTAAATTACAGGTTGAGTTGTCAAAAGAAACAGAGTTTGGGGTAGACATGGGCTTCAGACTGCTGAAAGGTGCCTGGTTACCCAATGCCAACCTTTCATTTACCTATTGGAAAAGAAACACAGACAATGCTATCTGGGATGTGGATGCGCCCGCTTCAACAGGTGTTGGCTTCCAGTCAGACAATGCCTTTGGCCTGGCCTCTCATGGTATACAGGCTTCTTTAAACCTGAACGTACTAAGCCAGAAAGATTTTACCTGGAACCTCACCACCAATTTCTCTAAACAAACTTCAGAGATAACCGCTGTTAAGGGCGCTGATGTGGTAGTACTTACCTCTGCAGGAAGCACCGGCATCACTTTAAAACCAGGTTATAAAATTGGTCAGCTCTTTGGTTTTCTTGTGCTGAAAGATGTTAACCAGCTTGACCCCAACACCGGCAAACCCTTTATAGATAAGGCCAACCAGGGCAATTACGAAGTAGCCAGCAATGGCTATGTTGTGAGCAAAGCAACCCATCAGCCTGTAAGTTCACCAAAACAGTATGCTTTTGGAGATCCCAACCCGGCATTTAACATGAGCTTTATAAACACTTTTTCTTACAAGGGATTTTTAACGCTGGGTGTGCAGTTTGATTGGATCAATGGCAGTCATTTATACAACCAGACCAAAGAGTGGATGTACCGCGATGGTATATCCGGCGATTATGCAGTACCCTTCTCTATTGGTGGCGTTTCTCATGCGTATACAGCGTTTTACCGTGGCATTTACCAGGCTGGTGCCAATAACGGAACAAAGGATTATTTCTACGAGGATGCGTCTTTCGGTCGCCTCCGCAATGTTTCCGTGGGGATAGACTTTGCAAAACTTTTCAAGATTAAAACTTTTCAACGTTTACAGTTGGTGCTTTCTGGCCGTAACCTGGCAACCATTACAAAATACACAGGTTATGACCCTGAAGTTAGCTCAGGCACTTCCAACTCTGCCTTTGACCGTGGTGTAGATCACAACTCTATCCCTAACACTAAAGCGTATACCATTGGTCTTAACATTGGATTTTAATCTTAACCTCAAAACTTACAACAATGAAGTATAATAAAATATTGACGATAACACTGCTGCTAGCATTTGCCGCCACATCGTGCAAAAAGCAACTGGATATTTCTAACACCAATAAACCGACGCCCGAAAGCGCCGAAACAGAAAGCGGGGTGCTCTTGCTTGGCCAGGGAAGTATTTACAGAAATGGCTTTTATGATCTTAAATACACTGACGGTGTATATGGCCGGTTCTGGTCTGGTGCCACCGGTTTTCTGGCACTCATGGGTGATGAGATTGGCGCGGAAGCCGCCAATGCATTTATGAACCAGATTGGCATGCCCAACAAAGTAACGCTGGATAACGGTACCGTGGTGAACAACCCAAGTGCTGTAAATACCCAATATGCGTTGTTGCGCACCATTAACTCTAACCAGCAATCTGGCAGCAACCCTACCTTTTACGAGTGGGCATATATGTACAATATGATTACCGCCAGCAATACGATACTTGACATTGCTTCGAAGGTTAAATTCAGCGGCGCCGATGCCGCAACAAAAAAAGCGACAGTAGAAGCCTGGGGTTATTGGTGGAAGGGATATGCCTATGCTCATATTGGCACCTTATACTACGCGGGCATCATACAAAATCAAACACAAGCATCTGGCCTCACCAATGGAAACTATGTAACCAAGGAAGCCATCATTGCTGAATCAAACGCCAATTTTGACAAGGCCATTACAGCTTTGGGCGCTGCAACAGCTGCCGGTACTTATGAAGAAACACTTGGAAAACTGATCCCCGCCTTTCTTATAAAAGGAAAAGGCGGCGTACTAACCACCACTATGTGGGTACACAGTATCAATACCATGAAAGCGCGTAACATATTATTAAACACCACCCGCGCTGCTATGACAGCTACACAATGGAACAGCATCCTGACGCTTGTGAACAATGGTGTTACGGCTACTGATTTTGTGTTTACAGGCCGCACAGACGCCAACGGCGATTTCTTAGGCACCACCATTGCTGATAAAATTCAATCAACCGGTGCTGCTACCGGCACCTACAAACTGAGTGAACGCCTGGTGCAGGAATTCAGGGCAGGAGACAAACGCAAAGACAATAACGTAAAGGCACTTACTGCTACCGGCATCTTTAATACAGACCGTGGCAACGTGTTTAACACGCGTTATACATTGGCCAGTGGAGGAACGGGTATACCAGGGGTTATTGTATGGGCAAATGCCACCGCTCCCGGAGCGAATGAGATTACACTGGCTTCTACCTATGAAGAAAATGAACTGATGAAAGCAGAAGCCCTGATAATGACAAACCAGATAGATGCCGGCGTACAGTCTATTGATAAAGTAAGAACCTACCAGGGTGCAGGCCTGGCCCCTATTGGATCTGGCCTTACGCTTGCTGCTGCTTATGAAGAGCTGCGGAGAGAAAGAAGGATAGCACTGGCGTTTAAAGGA
>DATJGC010000445.1:0-3365 GCA_035495345.1 Chitinophagaceae bacterium
CAGCCATTGCATAGCCAGACAACTGTGCAAAGCTCACTGAAAACGAGGCATCTACAGGTCGCACTGGTATCAACTTTTGTTTACGCAAGCCCCTGCTGATGCAAATCCCTGAAAGCCGCCACCATGATACCTGTTAAAGAATTTAAATTCATTTTACCGGACAGCAGTGATTTTAAATTTTGAATTTTTACCTCTTACTTTACCAAGTAAACGAACTTCAAACTAAGAACTAAAAACTGAAAACTATTTTATCTCTTTCACCGGTACCTGGTCCATATCTGTAAACTCCTTGTTCTCGCCGGCCATGCCCCAAATAAAACCATAATTAGCGGTTCCGCAACCAAAATGCATGCTCCAGGGCGGAGAAATAACGGCTTCACGATTGCCCATCACCAGGTGCCTTGTCTGCTGGGGCTCGCCCATAAAATGCATTACGCGGTGATTTTCGTGCACGTCAAAATAAAAATACACTTCCATCCTGCGCGTATGGGTATGCGGTGGAACCGAGTTCCAGACGCTGCCATCTTCCAGCACGGTAAGTCCCATTACCAGCTGGCAACTTTGTATACCATCATTATGGATGTATTTATAAAGCGAACGCTTGTTGGAGGTAGTGGCCTCGCCCAATTGCAGTGGCGCCGCCTGCTCTTTGGTCATGCTGGCGTTGGGGTAGGCATGGTGTGCGGGGGCCGATAATAAATAAAACAGCGCCGGTTCTTGCCCGTTAGCGCTGCTGAAGGATACGTCTCGGTTGCCCCTGCCCAGGTAAACACAATCCAGCTTATCTAGATTGTAGCTTTTACCATCTGCGGTTACGGTGCCTTTTCCGCCCACGTTGATGATGCCCAACTCTCTTCTTTCAAGGAAAAAAGCGGCTTTTAATTCGTTCTCATTGGGTAAGGGAAGCGGCTCAGCCTGCGGACAGGCACCCCCGATGATGACCCTGTCATAATGTGTATACACCAGGGTTAACTTGCCCGGCTGCATCAATTTTTCTACTAAAAAATGGCGCCGTAACTCTTCCGTATTCATGTTGCTGGTGGCGGCGGGACTATGCTCAAAACGTACTTCCATTAATTGCAATCGTTTATTGTACTGTTGATAATTGACGCTATAAGACCGTCTTACATTTCATCACCACGCTTCATCCTTTTGCTTACGGCTTGCCGATAAACATACTATAAATGCCGGCAAGCGTTTTATTAAAATACTCAAACGTTGTAGTTAATACTGCTGCTCTTGTTCATCAAACGCAAAGTATTACCAGCATCCGTGCTTAACGCCCCATCCATCCGCCATCTACCGTTAGCAGGGTACCATGTACATAGTCTGCCGCATTGCTGCTTAAAAAGATGGTAGCGCCTTTAAAATCTTCCGGTTCTCCCCAGCGGTTGGCGGGTATACGACTTAAAATAGATTTGCTTCTTTCTTCATCATTGCGCAAGGCTTCAGTATTGTCTGTGGCGATATAACCGGGTGCAATACCATTTACATTGACGCCCTTGCCTGCCCACTCATTGGCCAGTGCCTTTACCAGGCTGCTAAGAGCGCCCTTGCTGGCTGCATAACCAGGCACATTGATACCTCCCTGGAAACTTAGCAAAGAACAGGTGAAGATGATCTTGCCACTGCCCCGCGCAATCATGTGTTTGCCCACTTCCCTTGCCAGAATAAATGGCGCATCCAGGTTAATGGCCAGCACTTTGTCCCAGTACTCATCAGGATGCTCCGCGGCGGGCATGCGCATAATGGTGCCCGCATTATTCACCAGTATATCAATTACAGGATGCTTTTGAAAAAGCTGCTGCGTAAACGCATACAATTGCTGCCGGTCTGAAAGGTCTGCCTGGTAGGCGGTAAAGTCTTTACCGGTGGCGCGTACCGCCTGCTCCACCTCGCTGTTGTGCAATGGCAGTGATGCAGACACACCAATGATACTGGCACCTGCTTCTGCAAGTCCTACCGCCATGGCCTTGCCAATGCCTTTTGTGCAACCGGTTACCAACGCTGTTTTACCTGAGAGATTGAATAGATTCATTGTATAGAAAAGTGATTAGGCTACCACCAGCGACCTGGCTGTTTGAAAATTAAAATATTGTTTGGCGTTGTTGTAACAGATATCTTTTATGATGCTGCCGGTCCATTCAATATCTGCAGGAAGTTCTCCCTTGTCTATTTCTTCTCCAAATAAATTACACAGGATGCGCCTGAAATATTCATGCCTTGGAAAAGAAAGAAAGCTCCTGGAATCTGTAAGCATGCCCACAAAGCGGCTGATCAATCCCATATTAGAAAGGGCATTCATTTGCTGGGTCATGCCATCTTTCTGGTCCATGAACCACCAGCCTGAGCCAAATTGTATTTTGCCCGGTGCGGAACCATCGTTGAAATTACCAATCATTGATGCCATCAGTGCATTGTCTGATGGGTTGAGGTTGTAGATGATGGTTTTTGCCAGCTTGTCTTCTGTATCAAGCCTGTTGAGAAAGCGTGCCAGGGGGCGACCCTGCGAGTAATCGCCAATTGAGTCCCAGCCGGTATCCGGGCCCAGCTGTTGCAGCATACGCGTATTGTTATTTCTGAGTGCGCCCAGGTGGTATTGTTGTACCCAACCTTTCTCCCAATCCCACTCCGCAAAATGCAGCAGCATGGCCGACTTAAACTTGCGGCGCTCCACCTCACTGAGTG
This sequence comes from Chitinophagaceae bacterium, assembly GCA_035495345.1. Lineage (GTDB taxonomy): Bacteria > Bacteroidota > Bacteroidia > Chitinophagales > Chitinophagaceae > JACMLD01. The sequence continues at coordinate 2,689 of DATJGC010000445.1, forward strand.
CCTTGCCTGAACGTACTTTATTAAAAATGCTTTCCACTTCTGAACCCGTAAATTCATCGGCATAAATTTCTTCCAGCCCGTGGTCAGATACACAGCAACCGGCAGACGCAAAAAAATCATGTCGGTTCTCCAGCGCAAAAAGATAATCGTTGAAGTTGGCCACGGATACATTGCTTACGGCTTCCAGCTTCTTTAAGTAGTTGTTGAATTTAACGGGGTCATCTACATTCATCGCATTGTCTGGCCTGAAGGCGGGCAACACGGGTATTTCAAAACCCTCTGCTTTTAATTGCAGGTGGTATTCCAGGGTATCCAACGGGTCATCTGTAGTGCAGACCGTTTCTACATTCATCCGGCGCAGCAGGTTGCGTACGCTGTATTCCTTTGTTTGCAACAGGGCGGAGCAATGCTCGTAAATCTTTTTTGACGAGCCTGGGTTCAGCAGATCGTTTACGCCAAAATAGCGTTGCAGCTCAAGGTGTGTCCAGTGATAGAGGGGGTTGCGCAGGGTATACGGAACGGTGGCCGCCCATTGCGCAAATTTTTCATAATCGCCTTTATTGCCGGTGCAATACCCTTCTGCTACACCATTGGTACGCATGGCCCGCCACTTGTAATGATCGCCATACAGCCACGCCTGCGTAAGATTGCCAAACTGTTTGTCGTCTGCAATCTGC
>DATJGC010000446.1:0-2905 GCA_035495345.1 Chitinophagaceae bacterium
TTTTGTGCGACTCGTAAAGGCCTGTGATCAAGATAGCATGTCTCATATCAACGAAACGGATAAAATACTAACGCAGTCTATAGATGAAATCAGGAAGCTTTCTCATGCGCTGATACCACCAACGTTTCATGAAAACGAACTGATGCAGGCCATTGAGAATATTATAAGAATTACAACCATGGCGGGTAAAATTCGCGTGGTAAAAAGAATTGCCAGCTTTGATGAATCAAAATTGTGTGACCAGTTACGCTTAACAATCTACAGGATCATACAGGAACAGTTTAACAATATTGCCAAGCACGCAGGCGCCAACTGCATTACGCTCACGCTACAGCAAGAGCAGGATCAGGTGATACTCTCCATTGCAGACAATGGCAAAGGCTTCGACACAACGCAAAAGACAAGTGGTGTTGGTCTCCTGAATGTAAAGACCAGGGCCTCACTTTATAACGGGCAGGTGGCCATACACTCATCACCCGGTAATGGTTGTGAAGTGGTGGTCTGCTTTGATGCGTCGGGCGCGTCTGCAAAACACGGTAAGTAAGTCTGCCATTGAATTGCCTGCCCATGGACTGTACCAATCTTAGCCTAACTGCGCTGTTTTTCACCCCCACCGGCCATCGGTGAGCCGATTAATGCTTCTATTCGGCTCATATTTTGCTTATATTTGAGCCGAATAGTTAATTTATTCGGCTCATGACGTATAACTGGCAGCAAAAAGACTGGCCCGATTTCAAATTCTCACTCAAAACTGTTGAGGGTGAGCTAATTATATTTACAGAGAAAGTGGGCCGTGTTTCCGGCCTTCTGGAAGCCCTTCCAGAACAAACAAGGCAGGATATAACTATTGATATCATTCTAGCAGAAGCCATTAAAACTGCTGAGATAGAAGGGGAGTATCCTAACCGGAAAGATGTGCTTTCATCTATCCGAAAAAATCTTGGCTTGCATAGTAGTCCTGCGCATATTAAAGACAAGTCGGCAGCGGGCTTAGAAGAGTTGATGATTGATGTACGCAAGACATTTGCAGCGCCCCTGACTGATGAAAAACTCTTTGCATGGAATCGAATGCTGATGCAGCAGCCGACTAATTTACTGGTTGGCCAATGGCGAACCCACGAAGACCCAATGCAAGTAATCTCTGGTGCAATGGGTAAGGAGAAGATTCATTATGAAGCCCCCGCTTCTTCAAGCGTGCCAGCAGAAATGGAGCAGTTTATCCATTGGTTCAATGATACCGCGCCCGGTGGTAACAAGGAAATCAAACAGGCGCCGGTGCGCTCCGCTATCGCGCATTTGTATTTTGAAACCATCCATCCATTTGAGGATGGCAACGGAAGAATTGGTCGCGCCATTGCTGAAAAAGCCTTGTCACAGACAATTGGCCGCCCGGTGCTATTAAGCTTATCAAGAACAATTGAGGCCGGCAAGAAGCTATATTACGATTCACTGGAGAAAGCCCAGAAAGCAAATGAAATTACGCCCTGGATGGAATATTTTATTAACACGGCGCTCCAGGCCCAAATAGAAGCCGAAAACCAAATTGAATTTACCTTGAAGAAAACGCGGTTCTTCGACCGCTTTAAGGATCGGCTGAATGAACGCCAGCTAACAGTAATCAAAAGGATGCTTGAAGAAGGCAGTAAAGGTTTTAAAGGTGGTATGAATGCAAGAAAATACATCGGCCTTACCAAGACCTCTAAAGCAACGGCCACAAGAGACATGCAACAGTTATTAGAAGTAGGGGCTTTTGTGCTGGCTGGTGAGGCGGGGGGACGCAGTACGAGTTATCAGCTACAACTATCCTAGTGCTGGAAAGACGTTGCTTATTCAACACACCCTTCAAAACTTTAGGCTAAACGTAGTTCCCTCCATTAAAGACGATGCACAGGTAATGCCGCAATTAATAGTGGCGGCAAGTTCTCTTACCAGGTACAAACCAAATCCATATTTTTTGTTGGCAACGGGTTCATTTGCATAAAAGGCCTCCACTTCTCCCGGCTTCATACCCGGGCCATTATCACTGATGGATAAGGTTACCCTTTGCCCTTCCCTCAGTGCTTTCCATTCAATACGTGGCCCCGGTGTAGTAGTCAGCGCTTTTATGGCATTGGCTGTCAAATTTTGCATGATGGTGCGCACATAATTTTCATCAGTATGTATCAACAGTTCTTCCTCATTGGTAAATACCATTGCTACGTCCTGGGTGTCTGCAAAAAAATCTTTTACATACGCAAACAGTTCTTTCACCGGCACCGGCTTTATCACCGGGCGGAAGTTATCCATCTGCCCCTTGCTCCAGAGCAACATGGTTTCCATATTGCCTAGCAATGCTTCTGTGGCTGCGGTAATCTTCTGCTTACCGGCAGCTGCCTGCCCGGCCGTCATCAGGTGCGGGTCTTCTTTTTGTAAGCGGAGAAAACTCATCAGGTTGGCCACCGGTGCACGAAAATCATGGCTTAAAATGGCAAAGAACCTGGACTTTAGCTTATTGGCTTCATCTAATTGGTTGTTCAGCACCAGCAAACTGGTATTGGTTTGTTTTCTGAGAATACTTTGCCTGTACAATAACGCCGCCACCATTAGAACCAATAATAAGGCGGCGATAAAAAACACGCGTTGCCTGCGTTGATTGGCAATGATGAGCTGATTGATCGTAATCTCCTGGTTCTTTTTATCAATTTCCAACTGGCTGATGGCAGCAGCTATCTTGTTTTTGTTTTCCTGTGAGTATACAGAATCTTTGACATCCTGGTAATGTATCACATTCTGGTAGGCTTCTTTATAGTTTCCGGTTGTGGCATACACTTCCGCCAGGTTGCGCTGAAATTCTAACTCCGCCACTTTGTTGCCCGCCAGCTTATTATTTTTTACTGCTTCCAATAAAAATGCTCGGGCCTTTTCC
>DATJGC010000447.1:0-12740 GCA_035495345.1 Chitinophagaceae bacterium
AGGAATCCAATATCCAGAGTGTGCCGGCCGCCATCCAGATGCCGGATGCGTTGGGCATAATAAATAAAGCGAGTGAACTAAGGATGGCGCCCACTAAAAAAAACGGCCTTCGCCTTCCAAGCTTTGGGTGCCAGGTGCGGTCGCTCAGGTAACCGATAATGGGTTGTACAATTAAGCCGGTCATGGGGGCTGCCAGCCATAAACCCGGAATTTGCTCTGGTGTTGCGCCGAGGTATTCATAGATGGCGCTCATATTATTCATCTGCAGGCTCCACCCGAACTGGATGCCAAAGAATCCAAAACACATATTCCATATCTGCCAGAAGCTGAGGGCAGGCTTAACTCCGGTATAGGCTGAGGACATAGCAATCGTTTATTGTAACTGTGTAAATTTTACATGACTATTAAAAATACATAAAAAAAGCATCCCGTGTTGGCGGGATGCTTTGCTATTGGTCGAAAAGATCAGATTACAAATCCGTTGGGAATGACAGCTCCTTTTTTTACTACCACAATGCCGTCTTTTACGGTATAGAGCGAATGGTCGCTGTTCTCCAAATGGGTGCCACCGTTGATGCGCACATCGTCTCCAATGCGCACGTTCTTATCTACTATGGCGTTCTTGATATAGCAGCGGTTGCCGATACCAACATTGGGTATGCCATGTTCCTGCGCATGCGCCATTTCTGCAATGGTTTCAAAATAATCATTTCCCATCAGGTAGCTGCTTACCACGGTGGTGCCATTGCCAATGCGTGAGCGGATGCCCACTACGCTGTGTTCTATGCGCGATGCATTGATGATACAACCCTCTGCAATGATGGTTTTTTCGAGGGTGGTGCCGCTGATTTTTGCGGGCGGCAACATGCGTGCACGTGTATAGATGGCGTTGCTGTTATCAAAAAGGTTGAAGTCCGGAATATCTGCGGTTAGGCCAAGGTTGGCTTCAAAAAACGAGTATATATTACCGATATCTGTCCAGTATCCATCGTACTGGTAGCTAACCACTTTGTATTTGTCTATTGATTGCGGAATGATCTCCTTGCCAAAGTCGGTAGCGGCCTTGTATTCTACCTCCAGCAAATCGAACATCAGTTTGCGGTTAAAAATATAGATGCCCATGGAAGCCAGGTAATTTCTGCCCACTTTCTTCATTTCATCGCCGGTATCGCTTACCCACTCTGGCAGCAATTCCTTTTTTGGCTTTTCAATAAATGAAGTGATATATCCTTCTTCATTGCTTTTAAGAATGCCAAATTCCGGTGCTTCACGGTCGGCCACGGGTATGGTGGCAATAGAAATATCGGCACCCAGTTTTTTGTGGTTGTTGATCATTTCCTGGAAATCCATCTGGTAGAGCTGGTCGCCACTGAGAATGAGCACATAATCACTATCGAATGGCCCCAGGTGGCGAAGGCTTTGCCTTACCGCATCGGCGGTACCCTGGTACCAGGTGGGGTTATCGGGCGTTTGTTCTGCTGCAAGAATATCTACAAAGGCAGCGCTGAAAGCGCTGAAGTGGTAGGTATTTTTTATATGCCGGTTGAGAGAGGCAGAGTTGAACTGCGTCAGCACAAACATGCGGTTGATGCTGCTGTTGATACAATTAGAAATAGGAATATCTACCAGGCGGTATTTGCCTGCAATGGGTACGGCGGGTTTGCTTCTGCTGGCCGTAAGTGGATATAAACGTGAACCGGCGCCACCACCCAGTATAACTGCTAAAGTTGATTTACTCATATTTGCAAGCTTTATGATTGTTTACGGGGCGGCCAATTGTTTTCATCAGCACCCTCATTATTGTTCATTTATTGATGATTTCCTTTCTCTTGTTCTTACTTACGTTGCCGCCCGATGGCTGCTGCTAGAGGGATGCATACAGGTTCATGTATTCCTGCGCGCTCCTGTTCCAGCTGAAATCAAGCTGCATGATCTGTTCTATTATTGCGGGCATCCTCTCTGTTTGTGCGTATAACTGCAAGGCGCGGTACACGGCCTCTGTTATATCACCTACCCAGTCATTGTTAAAGCAAACACCATACCCGCCGGGTTCACCATAATCTTTTACCGTGTCTTTTAATCCGCCGGTGCGTCTTACAATGGGCACGGTGCCATAGCGCATGGCATACATCTGGTTAAGGCCGCAGGGTTCTACGCGACTGGGCATTAATAAAAAGTCTGCTCCCGCGTACATCTGGTGCGCCAGTTTTTCATTGTAAGATATCTGGGTATTATAATAACCCATTAAAGGGCCGCGCATGCTTTCCAGTTGCTGTTCAATATAGGGCTCGCCATTACCGAGGCAGAGAAAGTTCATTTTTCTGCCAATGTAATACAGTGAATCACCAATGGCCTGTGGCAACAAATCGGCGGCTTTCTCGCCCACCAGTCGGCCAATAAAAACAATCAGGGGCAATTGTGGATCCAGGCCAAAATGCGCGCATAATTTATCCTTGCTTTTCTTCTTGCCTTCGGCGGCGGTCTCAATGGTATAATGATCTTCAAGGTAAACATCGGTGCTGGTATCCCACACTTTTGTGTCAATACCATTTAATATACCGCTGCATTTGCCTTTTTCGTATTCAAAAAGTGCTTCCAGCCCGTTGCTCATGTATTTAAGTTCTTCCAGGTAGCTGGGGCTTACGGTGGTTACGCGCCAGGCGCATTTAATACCGCAGGCCAGTGGGTTGATACCGCCTTTCCAATCCAGGTTGCCCCATTTCCAACCATCCCAGTGAGGTATATAATGGGTTTTATCCCAGCCCATCCAACCCTGGTATTGGGCGTTGTGAATGGTTAATACTACCGGGATATTGCGCAATTGCTGGTAATCATAACAGGCCTGCATCATAAAGGGGATGAGGGCGGTATGATAATCGTGTACATGAATTACATCCGGGTGGTGCTGCCATTTGGACACCCAGTCAACCACGGCAATCTGGAAGGAAGTAAATCTTTCCGTATCGTCTGCATAACCATACACTTTTTCACGATCCAGCAGGCCATTGATATCAACGAGGTAAAGATCAAAACCGAGCTTATTCGTTTTTTCTTTAATAACAGTGTATTCAAACCATGTATTACCCAGTGAGGCGCCGCCTTTATGCACTACTTCCCATTGATTATCGTACAAAAATTTTGTACGGTACATGGGCATCACAACCTTGGCAATTGCACCTAGCTGGTATTGGTATTTGGGAAGCGCCCCTACCACATCTCCTAATCCGCCTGCTTTGGCTACGGGGTAACATTCTGCTGATACGTGAAGTATCTCCATGCTGGTGACTTTACTATTGTTCCGTTGAATTTAGGAAGGTTTTCGATTGCTTGATGCAAGTAACGAAAATATTTTTTAGCCTACCATTAGAGGCAATTGTAATTCATGGTAAAAAAATGATTACAAACCCTATCTTTAGCACCGCTATCAATGACAGGGTAATAATATTATGTTTGCTATTTTGCAATGCATGGTAAAACTTGCTACTTTAGCCACTTATTAAAATAAAAGACTGCGTATGAACAAAACTAGCCAACCTACTAATTATGGCGCGCTTGGCACTCTGGTAACGGTGTTTTTTTTCTGGGGTTTTATTGCTGCAGGCAACAGTGTTTTCATTCCTTTCTGTAAACATTATTTTCACCTTGATCAATTTCAAAGTCAGTTGATCGACTTTGCATTTTATACCGCTTACTACATCGGAGCGCTGGCATTGTTTGCATACGGCGCATTTGGGGGTAAAGACTTAGTAGGCAAATGGGGTTTTAAAAAAAGTATTGTATACGGACTATTATTCTCGGCCCTGGGTGCAGCGGCAATGATCATTGCCGTAAACGCAGACACCTTTCCGGGTATGCTGGCCGGTTTTTTTATTGTAGCCCTTGGCTTTTCTTTACAGCAAACCGCGGCTCAACCCTTTGCCATTGCATTGGGCGATCCTTCTACCGGCACCAGTCGTGTTAACCTTGGTGGTGGTATTAATTCATTTGGTACGGCCATTGGCCCATTGGTGGTGGCATTGGCCTTGTTTGGTACTACGGCCGCCATTACAGATGAAAAGATTGCTGCACTCAGCTTAAGTAAAGTGATTGTTTTATACGTGGGTGTGGGTGGACTGTTTCTGGCTGCTGCCGCCATGTTCCAGTTTTCTAAAAAAGTGCCTTCGGGTGTAATGATTGAGAAAACGGAGAAAGCCAATAAAGCGCTGTATACCCTGCTAATCATGACGGGTTTGCTAATCATGATGTTTGCGCCTGTTTTCAGCAGCTACAAAACAGATCTTTCCAATGCGTCTGATGCGGAGAAACATGCCATGGAAGCCTATCGTTTACGGTGGTTGCTCGGCGCATTTGCAGTGGTAGTGGGTGGCCTGGTAGTTGCCAACATGAGCGCAAAAAAGAATGCCAACGGATGGGGCGCCATGCAATATCCTCAATTGCTGCTGGGTATGCTCGGCATCTTTTTCTATGTTGGGGCCGAAGTAGCCATTGGCAGTAACCTGGGAGAATTATTAAGACAGCCTGCTTTTGGCGGCTATTCTGCTTCTGAAGCCACACCCTATATTGGCATGTACTGGGGAAGTTTGATGATTGGCAGGTGGACGGGTGCCATTGCGGCCTTTAACCTGTCAGACAAAACAAAAATGATCCTCAAATTTGTTGTGCCATTGGGTGCCTTCGTTATATTGATCATCATTAACAAACTGGCGCAATACCCTGTTGAAAACCTGTATGCATATATTGTTTGTGTACTAATCCAGATAGCAGCCTTTTATTATACAAAAGACAAACCGGCCAGAACGCTGTTAACGTTTAGCCTGCTGGGTGTATTTGCGATGGTGGTTGGATTAATGACAACCGGTATTATTTCCATCTATGCGTTTTTAAGTGGCGGACTGGTATGCTCTATCATGTGGCCCTCTATCTTTAGCTTGTCCATTGCCGGATTGGGAAAATACACTACGCAGGGCTCGGCCTTTTTAATTATGATGATACTTGGGGGCGGCATCATCCCCCCGATACAGGGAAAACTGGCCGACGTAATCGGTATTCATCAGTCTTACTGGATTGCCGCTTTGTGTTTTGCCTACCTTGCATTTTTTGGCTTTGCTGTGAAAGGCATCTTGTCAAAACAGGGTATCAATTATGATACAGAAGTCGCTGCAGGCGGCCATTAATTGTAAAATATATTTAGTTTTCAGAAACTCAGCACATGGCATCATCAACATCATTGCAACAATTGGTTATCGGAATAGACATCGGTGGTACCGGAACAAAGTTTGGTATTGTAGACAGGGATGGTAATGTCCTCTTCTCCAGCGAAATTTCTACCAAGAAACATCTTACGGTAGAAAGTTTTATTGACGAGCTGCACGAGGCCATGTACGTGCTTATACAGAAGGCCGGCGGCAGTGGCAGAATAAAGGGTATTGGCGTAGGCGCCCCCAACGGCAATTATTATACGGGTACCATTGAATACGCGCCCAACCTGCCCTGGAAAGGCATTATACCACTGGCAAAACTGCTGGAAGATAAATTTAAATTGCCCACTACCCTCACCAATGATGCCAATGCAGCGGCTATTGGCGAAATGACCTACGGCGCCGCCAAAGGCATGAAAGATTTTATCATGATAACCCTTGGTACCGGCGTGGGTAGCGGTATTGTTGCCAACGGACAGCTGATCTACGGACATGATGGGTTTGCGGGTGAGCTTGGTCATACCATCATCATCCCCGATGGCAGGTTACACCAGGGCACAGGCAAACTGGGTTCACTGGAAAGCTATGCTTCGGCTACGGGTGTACGCTATACGGCACTAGAGTTCCTCGAAAAAACAAAGGAAGACAGCCTGCTGCGGGCAGTTCCGGCAGAGGAAATGGATTCAAAGAAAGTGTATGAAGCGGCTATCCAGGGCGACAAACTCGCAAAGGAAATATATGAATTTACCGGTCGCATCCTTGGCATTGCCATGGCCAATGCCGTAATGTTTAGCAGCCCGGAAGCGATTATCTTATTTGGCGGACTCACCAAGGCGGGCGACCTGATCTTAAAGCCTACCCGTGAACATATGGAGGCCAATCTTATCCAGATATTCCAGAACAAGGTAAAGATATTGATCAGTCATCTCAAAGAATCAGATGCCGCCATCCTCGGCGCCAGTGCACTTGCATGGGGCAGGGAAGGATGATACACACGTTAGCATAATAATTTGTTTCCTTTACTTTTTTCAGGCAGCTAAAAGGATCGGGCTGTTGTGCTTTATCTCCCTATGACCCGGACTTGAGCACAAATTTCCAGCGGTCTTTTCACGCTGTAGCCATCCTGTAGATCGATGGCTTCCATCAAACTTCCGTTCAGGGCATAAAAAAACCGCTCCAAACGGAGCGGTCTATACTGAGTTGAGTTAAGACTACTTTACTGAATCAACCAGGCCCTTAAAAGTCTCAGGGTTGTTCATGGCCAAATCTGCCAGTACCTTACGGTCCAGTTCAATACCTTTTTCTGCCAGTTTATGAATAAAGACAGAGTAAGTTAAACCTTCTGCCCTCACTGCCGCGTTGATACGGGCAATCCAGAGGCGACGGTATTCTCTTTTCTTAAGTTTACGGCCCACATAGCTGTAGGTCATACCCTTTTCAACAATATTCTTGGCAACGGTATATACGTTTTTACGTTTGCCGTAAAAACCTTTGGCTTGTTTTAATATTTTTTTCCTGCGGGCTTTGGAAGCGGCAGCGTTTACTGAACGTGGCATAACTAAATGAGTTTAAAAGTAAAAGATAAATTACGAACGCGGTTATTTTAACCGCAACAGGCGTTTTACAAAATATAAATTGGCCTGGCTTACCGTTCCTTTTAATCTCATGGCCCTTTTACGCTTGGTAGATTTCTTGGTGAGAATGTGGCGTTTGAACGCTTTCTGGAAAGTAATTTCTCCTGTGCCCGTTATTTTAAAACGTTTCTTGGCACTTGAATTTGTTTTAACCTTTGGCATTTTGCATGCGGTTTTTGAATGCTACCCTGCTGGCGGTTTTGCACTGGCAAAACACTTATGGGGCCGTTTGGGCAATAGTAAGATTTGTGATAAGCCTCTTACAGGGCTTTTTAATGGGCTGCAAAGATACATATTTGATTGATAAAACAATGGCCAGCAATAGGTTTTTGTGGGATGCGCAAACGTCCCCCATCTCCGATGCTGTCCGCAATTCCCTTTCGCGTTGCAGTCCTTATTGCATTGGTCAGCGATATGGAAACCCTTTCGTTTTTTACCAGCGTTTTTGGTCTGGAAGGGCCGCCACCCGGCCATCCTGCAAATAAAAAGCAGCCTTATTGCTAGGGCTGCTTATAATCAACAATTTATATCCTTTTTTATTCAGGCTTTGGCGTACCAGCTACCGGTGCGGCCGGAGCGGCTTGCTGTGCCTGGGGCTTCAGCGGGCCATGGGGTGTACCTTCGGGGCGCGGCGGACGCGGTTCTCTCGGCTCCCGTGGTTCCTTGGGCTCCTTTGGCCCCTGGGGCTTGTCGGTCTTTTTCTTCTGGCTCTTCGGTGCCCAAATGGCCAGCATACGTTTGCCCTCCATTTTTGGCAGGCTTTCCAGTACACCAAATTCTGCCAGTCTTTCAGCAAACTTGAGTATCAGCAGCTCGCCGCGTTCTTTGAACTGGATGGCGCGACCTTTAAACTGCACATAGGCTTTCACCTTATTGCCGTCTCTCAGGAAGTTTTCAGCATGTTTTGCCTTAAAATCAAAATCATGATCATCCGTATTAGGCGTAAAGCGGATCTCTTTTACTTCAGAGACCTTGCTATTGGCCTTCATCTCTTTTTCCTTCTTCTTCTTCTCGTACAGAAATTTATTATAATCGATGATCTTACAAACGGGGGGATCTGCCTGCGGCGAAATCTCTACCAGGTCTAGCTGCTGGTCGTTCGCCATGCGCAATGCTTCCTGGATACTGTATACGCCTACTTCTACATTATCGCCCACCAACCGTACCTGCGGTACGCGTATCATGTGGTTGGTACGATGTTCCTGTTGTTGTTCTTTTCTGAACCTTGGATTGAAAGCGCCCCTCGGGGGCCTTGGTGGAAATGCCATTTACAAGTTTTAGTTTAAAAATGTGTAAGGCAGGAATGCTGCTTTCTGCAGCCAATCCTGCCCGGCCAGGCAATGCTTCCTTTGTTTTTTACGAAAGACATTACCAAACCCTTGTTCAATTTATACGTTGTGCCGGAACGGGTACAAAAACTATTCCCCTTTTCTTTCCTTTATTTCCTGCACAATAGCTGCCAAAAATTCATCTACCGGCTTCATACCCACATCTCCCTTGCCCTGCCTGCGAACCGATACTGCATTGTCATTCATCTCCTTCTCTCCCACTACCAGCATATAAGGTACTCTCATTAATTCAGTATCCCTTATTTTTTTGCCTATTTTTTCGTTTCTGTCGTCTACCTCTGCACGAATATCAGATTTTTTTAGCTTTTCAGAAACCAATTGTGCATAAGGTAAAAATTTATCACTGATTGGCAAAATTTTTACCTGCACGGGGCTCAGCCAAACAGGCAGCTTACCAGCATAATGTTCCAGCAGAAAACCAATGAAGCGCTCATGCGTGCCCAATGGCGCGCGGTGGATGATCAGCGGGGTCTCCATATGATTGTCTGCATTGGTGTACTCCAGCTTAAAGCTGCGCCCCTGCGAAAAATCTACCTGGTTTGTGGCCAGGGTAAACTCACGCCCGATAACGCTGTAAATCTGCACATCAATCTTTGGCCCGTAAAACGCAGCCTCATCCTGCACTTCCACATAGGGTATCTTTGATTCTATCAACACCTGCCGCACCATCTGCTCTGTCTGCAACCATAGCTCGGGTTCATTCACATATTTTTTACCCAGTTTCTCCGGTGAGTGAAGGCTCAGCCTCATCACATACTTCTCTATCCCAAAGATGTTAAAGTATTTCTGGTACATATCATTCACTGCCCTGAACTCTGCTGCAAACTGTTCTTTTGTACAATAGATATGCGCATCGTTCATATGCAGCGCGCGTACACGCATCAATCCAAATAATTCTCCGCTTTGCTCATAGCGGTAAACGGTGCCGTATTCTGCAATACGGTAAGGAAGGTCTCTGTAACTCTTTGGCTCCGCCGCAAAAATTTTGTGGTGGTGCGGGCAGTTCATAGATTTCAGGTAGTATTTCTCACCGTCAAGCTCCATGGGCGGGTACATACTGTCTGCATAATACGGCAGGTGACCGCTGGTAATATACATGCTCTCCTTGGCAATATGCGGTGTTACCACGCGCTTATACCCTGCAGCGCTTTCTGTTTCCTTGGCCAGTTTTTCCAGTTCTTCAATAATGATAGTTCCATTGGGCATCCACATAATGAGGCCCTGGCCCACATCATCATCCATGGTATAAATGCTTAGCTCCTTGCCCAGCTTGCGATGGTCTCTTTTCTTTGCCTCTTCCAGCATCAGCAGGTACTCATCCAGTTCTTTTTTGGAAGGAAAGGTGATGCCATAGACGCGGGTAAGCACCTTATTCTTTTCATCGCCCTTCCAGTAGGCGCCTGAAATATTGGTTAGTTTAATGGCCTTGATAGCCCCGGTGGCCGGTATATGGGGTCCGCGGCAAAGATCCGTGAACTTGCCCTGCGTGTAGAAAGTAATCTCGCCATCTTTCAGGTTACTGAGCAGGTCCAGCTTGTATTCATCTCCCTTGTCGGCAAAATATTTTACGGCTTCGTCTTTGGATATTTCCTGGCGCTGGTAAGGATTGTCCTGCTTGGCCAGTTCATTCATTTTTACTTCCAGCTTACGCAAATCTTCTTCTGTAAGCTGCCGTCCGCCGAGATCCATGTCGTAGTAATAGCCATTGTCCAGCGGCGGGCCCACCCAGAACTTTACGCCAGGGAACATGCTTTCTACCGCTTCTGCCATCAGGTGGGCAGAAGAATGCCAGAAAGTAGATTTGCCGTCTTTATCATCCCAGGTAAGTAATTTAAGCGATGCATCTTCATTGATGGGCCTGGTGGCATCCCATACCTGGCCATTTACCTGCGCCGCCAGCACCTTGCGGGCAAGGCCTTCGCTGATCGACTTTGCTACCTGCATTGCCGAGGTTCCTTTCTCAACTTCTTTAATAGCTCCGTCCGGAAGCGTAATTTTTATCATCTGGTATTTTTATATCGTCAAAACTGGAAGCTGCTGCATTTGTTGCTTCAATGAAATCCTTTGCCTTCTATCCATTGCCCGCAACCGTTTACCACAACAAGCGCAGGGAACCGCAAATTTAACGAACTCTTGGCAGACAGCCTTTTTGTTTTCAGTGAAATTGCAATGATTTTTTTGTGGTTTGAAATTGTAATTTGGACGTATGAGAATAGTGTATACACTGGTGTTTTTTTTACTGACCCTTCCCGTTTTCTCGCAAGATCTTACCGGCATATGGCGCGGCAGTTTTGTTGGGGCCGATAATAAAATGACTGACCTCTTTAACCTGCAAGACCGTTATAAATATGAAGTGCAGATAGACCAGCACGGAAAAACATTTAACGGCGTCACTTATTCTTATAAACGCACCGAGTTTTATGGAAAGGCTTCTTCTAACGGTACCATTAACCCGACCACCGGTAAGGTGGTATTGCAGGAACTAAAACTACTGGAACTAAAGATGGCCAGCAGCAGTTATGCCTGCTGGATGATCTGTTTTTTGCAGTACAGTAAAAATGGGGATGAAGAATTCCTGGAAGGTAAATACAGCAGCTACCGCGAGACCGATTCTTCTTTTTGCGGTCGTGGCACGGTGTATCTCCGCCGCGTGGTGACCTCAGACTTTTACAAGGAACCCTTCTTGGCAAAACGCGAAAAAGAAAAGAAGGAAGCCATTGCCAAAAAGCCTGTAGTTGATTCAGCTGCTAAGAAACCACTCGTGGCCAGTGCAAAGAAATTGCCCTCCGCCGCTACCGATAAAAAGCCTTCCACTGTTAAACCGCCGGTGAGCAAGCCGCTGGCAAAAAAGCCAGTGCAACAAAAGCCGCCTGCCGCTACCGGTAATGCGTTGGCAAAGACCAAAGACATCAAAGCCGTGCCCCTGGCACCAGAGATTGTACCTGAGAAAAAAGAACATGATATTAAGATGAAGGAACCGGTATTTATTCCGCTCGTCTTAAAGAACCGCGAGAACGAAGTGGTACAAACCATCAATGTAAAAGCTAACGAGATAAGCATCCGCATCTACGACAATGGCACCATTGACCATGATACAGTCTCTGTTTATCTTGATAAGAAACTGGTGGTCTCTCACCAGATGCTAACCACTACCCCCATTACGCTGAATGTAAAAATGGATGAAAACAGCCCTTACCATGAGCTGGTGATGGTGGCAGATAACCTGGGCGATATACCACCCAATACATCGCTGATGGTGGTAAAGGCGGGCGACAAACAATACGAAGTGCGCATTACCTCTACGGAACAAAAGAATGCCATGGTGATCTTTAAATATGATAAGCCCTGATGCCCATCACCGCTCATCCTAATTAGTGTTCCGCTTTGGCTGCTAAACAATAATTTGTTTTTTATTTATGCTGATGCGCAAACTTTTTATAGCCTGCCTCTTGCTGGCCGGTCTTTCGCTCTCTGCCCAGGATCTGAACGGTATCTGGCGTGGAAAACTGGTACAGGCCCCCGGCGGCTGTTTCCCTGAATATACCATTGAACTGCAGATAAATTTTATACCCACCGCCAACACGCTAAGCGGTAATGCATTTGATTACCAGGATACCAACCGCTTTGTAAAGCTTGATTTTATTGGCCGCTACAATGCCAGCACCAAGCGCATGGTGATTATTGAGAACACGCTGCTTGAAACACATATACCCGGCAACTGCGTGCCCTGTGTAAAGACCTATGATCTCAGCTGGAGCAAACAGGGCAATGAAGAAGTGCTGATAGGCGATTGCAAGGGACGTAAGTTTGGCGATAATGAAACCTGCCCCGCCTACAAAATAGTATTGAAACGAGCGGCTGTCTCTGACTTTGCCGTAGACGTAGAACAGACCCCTGAGCTAAAGGAACTGCAGAAGACGCTGGTATTACAGCCCCGCAGCAAAGAACTGGTAAAAACCATCAGCATACCCAGCAATGAAATAAAACTGGATTTCTACGACAATGCTGAGATAGACAATGATACCATTACCGTACTGCTGAATGGAAAACTGCTGCTCTTCCACAAAATGCTGACAGCGCGGCCGCAAACCATTTCACTTAATGCCTTCCCCAATACAGATTATGAAGTGGTGATGTATGCAGACAATCTTGGCAGCATTCCACCCAATACTGCCCTGCTGGTGATAACAGCCGGGGTAAAAAAATATGAAGTACGACTGGCCTCCAGCACCGAAAAAAGCGCCACCGTCCGCCTCCGCTATGAACCACCACCCAAATAGCTCCTCTGCCCCACCCTCTGTTAACTCTACCCTCTGTTAGCTCAGCGCCCTCTGCGCGATAATATAGTCATCAAAGGATTCTCCTTCCCTCTTTTTCTCTTAGCCATCCCTCTGCGCGATAAAAACATCAAGCAAAGCAAACGCTCCTTTTCTCTTTCTCTCTTAGCCCTCCGTGCCCCCCCCCTTGTAGCAGAAAACCCCCTATTCGTCGCATCATTTGGCCGCCCTCATTGTTTACACAGATAGTTTGATAATTTGGCAGCATGAAAGCTGCCTGGT
>DATJGC010000448.1:0-16954 GCA_035495345.1 Chitinophagaceae bacterium
TTTGTTGCAATAAACGCAGCTTCGGGTGCTGCATTGGCCATTGATGGCGCTGCCTCTGCAACTGCGGGCTGATGTAATCTTGTTGACAGGTCTTCTTCTACCGGGCGATGATGGACAATAAGATCATCCCAACTCTTATAGCCGGCATACACTGCCAGCGCATCACGCGTGGCTTTCTGCGGGTAATATCTTTCTGGTGTTTTTAGCTTTCCGAAAATGCGTTTGAGTGTGCTGGCGCTGAGTGTAACGGAAGTCTGGCGGAGCAATTTGCCGCTTAAGCGGAGATAATCACTATTGGTCCAGGATGAGATAGGAAGTTTGCCAAATTTTTCTGCCACCAGCCTGCAACAAATCTCCAGGTAGTAGAACGACTGTCCGGTTACGGGTTGTTCATTCTCGATAGCCATAGTCTGCAAAATAATGGTTATAAACCATTTGCGTTATTCAAACTTTTGCTCAGGCAATTGCACAGGGCCAAAACGAAAATCAATACGTGGCAAATATAATTTCATCCTTCTAACAAAGCTAAAGAAAACCGTTTGCTTCATCCAAAACTACAACGCTATATGAAAAAATTGCTGTTGCTATTCTTATGTGTAGCTGCTATTCAGAGAGGGCTTGGCCAAAACAAAACCATCTCCGGCCAGGTGCTTGACTCCTCCACTTCACAACCGCTCATCGGTGCAAGCATTGGTATTGCCGGTGCACGCGGAGGCACTACCACTTCAGACCAGGGGCGTTTCAGCCTGCAGGTGCCGGGTAACACCAAAGAGATAACTGTTTCAATGACGGGCTACCAGCCGCTCAGTATCAATCTTCCGGCAACGGGTGAACTAAGCATCAGGCTTATTCCGGCAAGAAAAGAGCTGGATGATGTGGTGGTTGTGGGGTATAGTACCCAGCGAAGAAAAGATATTACGGGTGCCGTGGCCACTATTAGTGGCAAAGACGTAGCCGAAAGAAGGTCAACACAATTGTCTCAGTCGTTACAAGGCAGCATCAGTGGCGTATCAGTCACCCGCAGCGGTTCATCGCCGGGCGCCGGTTCCAGTATCCTGATACGGGGGGTCACCACTTTAAACACCAACAGCCCGCTGATCATTGTGGATGGTGTGCCCAATAACAGTATTGATAATGTAAACGCAGATGATGTGGCCAGCGTTACGGTGCTGAAAGATGCGTCTGCCGCCATTTATGGTTCAAGAGCCGCCGCCGGGGTAATACTGATTACCACCAAAAGGGGAAGCAATGGTAAGGGAAGTTTTGAATACAGTTACGAGTATGGCATGAACCGGCCACTTGCGCAACCCAGTTATGTAGATGCGCCCACCTATATGCGTTTATTCAATGAACGGGCTACTAATGATGGTGCTTCTTCCGGTCCGTATGCACAGGCGTTTATTGATCATTTTGCAGACAGTGCAAGGGCCAACCCGGATAAATTTCCATTTGCCAATACTGACTGGCAGAAGGCCATTTTGGTCCATTCCTTTGCTCCGCGCCAGCAACACAGTCTTATTTACACCGCAGGCTCAGAGCAGGTGAAAACAAAAGTATCTATTGGTTATACCAACGAAGGCGCTTTGTTTGACAACCGTAATTATAAAAGACTGTTGTTCCGCATGAACAATGATATTAAGATAAACAGTAAGCTCAACAGCAATGTAGATGTTTCTTATGTGCGCAGTGAAAATATTTCACCTGTTGGCTTTCCGGGCGGCAACGCTATTTATGAAAGCAGGATAATGCCTAATATTTACCAGGCTTATTACTCTAACGGCCAGCTGAGCACGGGCAAAGATGGCAGAAACCCGGTGGCACAAATTTATGCGGGCGGCAGTGATAAATTTACAGACAACCAGCTCACGGGCAGGTTGGCCCTTAATTTTCTTCCGCTGAAAGGCTTACGCTTAACCGGGCTGTTTTCACCCACGCTGGTATTTAGTAAGGAAAAGAATTTTGCAAGAAAAATACTCTTCAACAACGCCAATGGTACGGCAGGAACGGTTACCAACCGGGCCAATACAGATTTGAATGAATACCGCAATGAAAGCGTAAACCTTACCGGCCAGTTTATTGCGGAGTATACGCACAGCTTCAACAACGTACATAACCTGAATGTGCTGGGCCTGTTTGAAGAACTCTATTACAGTGGTGAAAACCTGAATGCCGCAAGAAGCGGTTTCTCGCTCACTGATTTTCCTTATCTCAATGTGGGTTCTCAGCAGTTGTGGAGCAATGGAGGAAATGCCTACAATCTTTCCATCAGGTCTTTTATGGGCACGCTCAATTACAATTATAATGGCAAGTATTATGTGCAGGGTATTTTGAGAAATGATAATTCATCAAGGTTTGCACCGGCCTTCCGCAAGGCAAACTTTCCCTCTGTTTCAGTGGGCTGGGTACTGAGCGCAGAACCATGGATGAAGGGGTTGAACTGGCTTTCGTTTTTTAAACTGCGCGCTTCTTACGGCAAGTTGGGCAATGAAAGAACGGTAGACGCCAATGGCAATGCAAGCTATTACCCCTCACAGGCATTGATCAGTTTTAGCAATGCACTGTTCTACCAGAATGGCAGCATAGTATCGCTCACCGGGGGTAACCAACAAGTATATGCTGTCAATAATATCACCTGGGAAACCACCCAAACGCAGAACATTGGTTTTGATGGCTCTTTTTTGAACAACCGTTTGACTGCTTCAGGCGATTATTTTTATAAAAAAACCAATGATATACTGTTGCTGTTGGATATACCCCTTAACCTTGGTTATGGCAAGCCACAGCAAAACGCGGGTTCACTGGGCATTCATGGATGGGAGTTCACGGTGAACTGGAAAGATCGTGTTGGTAAGCTGGGGTACAATATTGGTTTCAATCTATCTGATGCGGTATCCAAAGTAATAGATATGCGCGGCACACGGATAATTGGTGATCAGTCAACCTTTGCGGGCAGCGAATTTAATGAATGGTATGGCTACAAAACCACGGGCATCTACCAAACCGCTGCAGCAGCCGCCGGCACGCCGCGTACCGCAGCCACGGTTACGGCCGGTGACCTCGGGTATAATGATATTAATAAGGATGGTACTATCAATGCCAATGACCGCGTATTGTTGGGTGGTTCGCTGCCGCGCTATTTATACGGTGGCAACCTGCACCTTGACTATAAAAACTTTGACCTGGCATTTATCTGGCAGGGTGTTGCAAAAAAATTAAGCAGGCTGAATGCTGATGTTGTACAACCTTTTGCAGAGGCCTTCGGCAATGTGTCTACTGAAATATATAATAACTACTGGGGCTTATCAAAAACCGCCGAACAAAACCTCAATGCCAAATACCCGCGTTTAACAAGCACTGCAAGCGGCAATAACTACGCATTGTCTGATTTCTGGCTTATCAACGGCGCGTATTTCAGGGTTAAGAATATAACGCTTGGTTATACCCTCCGGCAAAGCCTGCTACAGAAAGCGGGGGTACAATCCATCCGCGTATACCTGGCGGCTAATGATATATTCTCCGTCAGTCATTTTCCCCGCTATATAGATCCTGAAAGTGGTAATGCGGGTTATCCCATCATGGCCAATTACCTGCTGGGTGCAAGCATTAAATTTTAATGGTTTACAATTTTAAAAAAAGCAATCGCATGAAAACATTCGTTCTATATTTCATTGCCCTGGCCTTGCTCACCGCAAGTTGCAATAAGCTTGATCTTACGCCGCCTGATCAGCCTTCTTCCGCTACTTATTATTCTAACCAGACAGAGCTTGAACTGGCCGTAGATGATTTGTACAGGGTAGACTTTTGGTCAAACGACAACGAAACCTACACCGATAATTTCTGGTACCGCGGAGAGTTGGGCAATGCCGTCACCTTTGGCACCATGAACTCTCAGGATGCCAATGTGCAAACCTACTACCAGGTTTGCTACAACGCCATTGCGCGGGCAAACAGCTTTCTTGCCAATGATAAACGCGCCACAGGCAACGCCTCTGCCGCCATTATACGGCAGTATGAGGCAGAAATGAGATTGATAAGGGCCTACCAGTACGCAAGACTGATTGAACATTTTGGAGACGTACCCTTTGTAACGGCCCCACAAACATTGGAAGAATCAGGCAGCCGCTTAAGAACAGGAAAAGATAGCATACTGCAATTTATCTTTAAAGAGTTGGACACCGCGGCTACCATTCTCCCCGCCGGTTATACAGGTTCTCAGGTGCAAAGACTTACCAGGGGTGCCGCACTGGCTATTAAGGCAAGAACGGCATTGTTTTATGGCAAGTGGGATGTTGCAGCAGCCGCCGCCCAGGCCATCATACAACTGGCCAATGGAGGTACTTATGCACTGTATCCTTCTTACAGCAATCTCTTTCTGACCGCGGGCAAAAACAATGCAGAACTGATCATACGTATACCGCGCAGCCAGGCGCTGAATGTATATACCAGCGGAACAGAAGTGCAGGACTATCTCCCCAGAAACGTTGGTGGCTTTGGTGCACGTTTGCCCACGCGTGAAATGGTGGACGCCTATGAATGTACAGATGGCAAGACCATCAATCAATCACCGTTGTATGATTACCATAATCCTTTTAAGAACCGTGATCCCAGGCTTACCGCCAGCATTGTAGAATTCAGCACCACCTGGCTGGGCGTAAATTATCAACCACACCCGGATACTTTAAAAGTGTTCAGCACAAAGACCAATGGCCTCATTACAAATAATGATACCCGCGCCAATGCCGCGTTTGCAAGCTATACCGGTTTTTTATGGCGCAAAGGCATTGAACAAAGTTGGGTAGATAAACTGGCACAGGACAATGACATCATTATTTGCCGCTATGCAGAAATGCTCTTAACCTATGCTGAAGCAAAGATTGAATTGAATGAAATAGATCAAAGCGTGCTGGACGCTATCAATAGGGTAAGGGCCCGCGCCTACGGAGTCAGTTATACACAGGTAGCTGCTTACCCGGCCATTACCACTACCAACCAGGCTGAGCTAAGACAAATTGTAAGAAGAGAAAGAAGGGTAGAATTTCCTTTAGAAGGTCTTCGCTACCTGGATCTTATCAGGTGGAAGCTTGCAGAGAAGGCTTTAACGCGCCCGGTGATTGGACTGCCAGACCCCGCCGCACAAAACCGCAGCAAGTGGCCCTTTCCTGGTGTAACGCCTATCGACAGCGATGGCATTGCCGATTACAGTGGCTTTGGTAGTGATGTGAAAATTGTAGCGCAGCGAAACTTTGATAAGAGTCGCCAATACCTCTGGCCCATTCCTGATGTAGAAAGAAGGGTGAACCCGGCCATCACGCAAAACCCTGGGTATTAATATCCTTATTGGCTTACCAACAACCTCCATTTGTTTAAAGAAAAAATAATGATGTACGCTAGAGAAAATGCGCTGACTACAAGTCATCTAATGGTGATTGCCCTGCTGTCCCTTATACTACAAAGTACTAACGCAAAGGCGCAATCGAAAATTGAAAAACCACCCCTCCAAATCAGCGGCGTCTATCCACACCTGGCAGTGTTTAATGATCATAGTACTACAATTGATCAAAACGGCACTGTATCCAACTACAGTACCTACAATGATGGCGGCGAGTGTGGCATTGGCGCAGTAGTGCCCTGGGCCGGCAAACTGTGGATGGTTACCTATTCACCACACCGCCCCCTGGGCAGCTCCGATAAACTGTATAGTATCGATAGCCGGCTGCAATTAACCACGCATCCTGAAAGCATCGGCGGAACGCCTGCCAACCGGATGATTCACCGAGAGTCTAAGCAGCTACTGATGGGCCCTTACCTGATTGATAGCAGCGCCAGGATCAGAACCATTCCGTATACTGTAATGCCAGGCCGTCTCACCGCTACCGCCCGCCATCTGTTTGACCCCGCCAACATGGTCTACTATTTTGATATGGAAGGAAAGATCTACGAGGCAAATGTGCATACACTGGCGGTAAAAAAATTGTTTGAAAAACCGGTGCCCGGCTGGCATGGAAAGGGTGCCTACACAGCACAGCATCAATTTATACTGGCCAACAATGGTGAAGAAGCCGTCTTTAAAATTGACAAAAACCTTCTGCAAGCCGGCGATCTGCCAAAAGACCCTGAAGACAAGGGCGTACTGGCCAGCTGGGATGGAAAAGACTGGAAGATCATTCAGCGAAAACAGTTTACAGATGTTACCGGACCCGGGGGCATCTACGGCGCACCAAATGATGCAGCTCCTTTGTGGAGTATTGGCTGGGATAAACGTTCTGTTTTGCTGGCGCTGCTGGATGCCGGAAAATGGTATACCTATCGCTTGCCAAAGGCTGCGCATACCTATGATCACCGTGGGGGCTGGTATACGGAGTGGCCCCGCATAAGAGCGGTGAGTGAGCATAAGATGCTGATGGATATGCATGCAATGTTCTACGATTTTCCATCCACTTTTTCGCATAAAAACAGCGGCGGCCTGCGGCCCATCAGCAGCCATCTGCGTTATATTCCTGATTTCTGCGGATGGAATGATAAACTGGTACTGGCCACCGATGAGACTACCATTATGGAAAACCCAATGGCAGGCCGTTCTCAATCTAACCTTTGGTTTGGCAACTGGAATGATTTGAAAACCTGGGGCCCGGCCGATGGCTGGGGCGGACCGTGGATGAACGACAGCGTACAAAGCAATACGCCGTCTGACCCCTTCCTGGTAAGTGGGTTTGAGAAAAGAATTCTTCACCTGGCCGATAGCGCCTCTCAACCAGTACGCTTTACGCTGGAGATTGACAAAGCCGGAAACAATCAATGGGAAAGCTACCAAAGCATTACGATTGCTCCTAACGGTTATGGGTATGTCATTTTGCCCGAAGCGTTCCAGGCAAGTTGGATCAGGGTAAGAACAGACCGGGCCTGCCGCGCCTCCGCGTTTTTTCATTACCAGGGAAAACCGGCACCGGCATTGCCTTCGCTTTTTTCAGCCATCACTTCAATAAATGACACAACAGCAACAAACGGAAGTTGGATAAGGCCCTCTTCTCTCCCCAATACCAATTTGCAGGTATTGCAGTTATCTGGTAAAAAACAATATACAGAGGTAAATCAGGAGCTGCAGTTTTTAAAGGAGGTAGTAGACAGTACCGCCAATATGGAGAAACTTTTGGGCTTTGAGAAACATTATCAGCAGGATGCCGCCTCCGTGATTGTAAAAGACAATACGGGTACATTTCGCCTCCCCTTTACTTCAGATCTATACAATGGCTTTTCCTACCGGGATAAACGTGAACTGGAATCGGAACGGTTTATGCTGAACATCCAGGGTACTATCTATGAAGTTGGGCGCGAATCTGGTTTTGCCGCCATTCGGCCCGTTACCACGCACAAAAAGAAGATCATTGATTTTTGTACCTGGCGTGGTTTGCTGGTCATCAGCGGCACGCGTAAGGATGCAAAGGCAGACAGACACTATTTTGCTGCCGCCGATGGTAGTAACGGTCTTTGGTTTGGTGCCATTGATGATCTCTGGAAAATGGGCAAACCCCGCGGAGAGGGCGGTGTCTGGAAGAATACAGCCGTACAAAAAGGCGAGCGTTCATTGCCATTCCTGATGACGGGGTATGATAAAAAAACCGTGCTGCTGAAAGCAGACAAGGACGTGAATATTTCGCTGGAAATTGATTTTGATCTCAGCGGCTTTCATCATTTTAAGACAATCCATGTGCCTGCGGGCAAGACAATAGTGTACCGTTTTCCCCCGGGCTTCAATGCCCACTGGGTAAGAGCGGTGGCAGACCAGGATTGCAAGGCAACGGTATGGCTGCAGTATGAATAGCATTGCCAGTGCTTTGCCTGTATGGCAATAAAGCCTATTGAGGAAACGCCTGTCTTAGCTGAAAGACAGGCGTTGTCTGTTGGCAGCAGTGTGGCATGGTTTTTAAACCCAAGTCTTGTTGGGAAACACAAAACGCCCGCAAAAAAGACTTGAATACGTTTTTGCAATGGCTGATGCATGGCAGCGGCTATTTTTATTGGATAATAATTTGCTTGCTGTTCTTTACTATAATAACAGGCCGCTACCTCCTGGTCTCCGGGTTATTTTATGGTATATTCTATCTCTGGCAGCCCGCGAAATGGAAAGAAAGAAAGCTTTCAAGGAAACCTTATCCCGCAGGACAGCTCAAAAAAGAAATCAAATGGAGCACCCTGTCTTCTTTCATTTTTGCACTGGCGGCTGCCCTGGCCTGGTGGCTTTGGCAGTCTGGCAACACACTGGTATATACTGATATCACAAGGTATGGATGGTGGTACCTGCCGGTGAGCCTGTTGTTAAGTATGTTTATACAGGAAACGTATTACTATTGGCTGCACAGGCTGATGCACCGCAAAGCTATTTTTTCCATCGTGCACAAAGTGCACCATGATAGTATTACCACCTCCCCATTCACCGCGTTTTCATTTCACCCTATTGAAAGCGTTATCCAGGCCATCGTACTGCTTGTAATTCCGATGGTATTACCCTTACACCCGTTAGTAATTCTGACGCAGCTGACGCTCATGTCTTTAACAAGTGTTATCAACCACCTGAACATTGATATCTTTCCTGACAGCGGGGCCAAAAAAGCCATGAGTAAATGTATGATTGGCGCTACCCACCATTCTCTCCACCACAAAAAGCACCAGAAAAATTTTGGACTCTATTTTACTTTCTGGGACAAATTGCTTCACACTGAATACACTCCACCCGCTGCTGCAAAAGTGCATTCACCTGCAAAAGAAAAGATGAATGCATAGGGCCGCTGATAGGTGCTCATTCTAATATGGTTCTAATACGGTATAACCGTTGGTTAAAATCTACTGTGTTTTGGTAAGTTTCAATAGTTGTAATTAACTTTGTTTTGCAAACTTTTTATCAACGCTTATACGGTGCTGCAACAACAAGTACGTACATATAAAATGCTGGCGGTGCTGATGCACCTGTTCCTGTACGTTCCCTTTTTTGCGGTGCAGCTGCTGTATAATTTTGATATTGCGGCACATACCATTGTTACAGGCAAAGCTGCCATTGCTGCAACACACAGCAACGGAGACGCTGGCAAAGAAGTAAAGAAAAGCACTACGCAGGCGCCTGTTAAAGCAAAAATCCGCTTAAACAAACGTTTTCATCCTGAGGCATTCACTGCCCTGGAATGTTTTCCCTCTTATGTTTCCATTACATGGGTGCAACAGCAGCACGCCAGGGCCATCAATACAACTGTCTATTCTCAGCTGCCGGGCAATGGCCAACCACTCCGCGGGCCACCCTCTTTTGTTTACACCGTATCGTAAACAAATTTTTTCCATTTAAATAATTGGTATGGATGCTTTCTGTCTCAGAAAGATACTATTGGCGTTTGCCCTGTCGCCATTCGTTAATGGGCAGGCGCTTGCACAATCAACCTACAGCCTGTCTCAACTGGTAGACAGTGCCACACCGCACTATCCGGAATTACGCAGAAAGTCGGCCCAGCTTGAAGCGGCGCAGGCCGTGGTTACCGATACACGTAACCTTTACCTGCCTTCACTAAAATTAAATGAGCAGGTAAACCTCAGTACAGACAATTCTCTTGCAGGCAGCTATCTTTCTTTTGGAATGATTCCTTCTACCTCTGCCGGCGTACGCGCTGAAAACAATGTAGAGGCAACTACTGGTAATATCGGTATACTGCAAAGCCAGTATGATCTGGTAGACTTTGGCTACAGATCTGCGCAGGTGAACCGCGCAAGGGCCTATGTTCATTTACAGGAGGCAGATTTGCAGCAGGAAGAATATTACCTGAAACTGCAGGTTGCACGCTGGTACTTCCTGCTCTTAAAAAGCCAGCGTAAGCTGCAGGCAAACGCAGAAAATATAAGGCGTTATGAAAGCATTTTCAATGTCATAAAAGCATTAACGGCAAGCGGCATCAGGGCAGGGTCAGATTCCTCACTGGCGCTGGCAGAATTGTCCAGAACAAAGATTGTTTATAACCAGAACAGGGAGCAGGCAGAGAACTGCAAAATTCAATTGTCGTGGCTAACAGGCATCCCGGCAAACAGGGTAACAGCAGACACTGCGGCATTGAAAGACAAAAGTTCGGCCATCAACTTCCTGGGCAATGTCATTGACAGCTTGCATCATCCGGTGATTGGTTATTATAAAGAACTTAAAAATATTGCCATCGCCAATGAGCAACTCATTGCAAAAAGCTTTTTGCCAAAAATTGTGCTTACCGCGGCGGGGTGGGCAAGGGGTTCCAGTATTGCTTTCAATGACCAGTTCAAATCACTCGGCAATGGACTGGGTTTTCAGCGGTTTAACTACCTGGCGGGCTTTTCTTTTCAGTACGATCTTTTTAATGGGATACGCAAGCGCGCAAGGGTAAAAGCGTACCAGTTTGATATTCTTGCCAATGACCTTGCATTACAGGGGCAGCAGTTGCGCTTGCAAACCGCCGCGCAACAGGCAAACAACGCTATACAAACTACTGAAAATAACCTGACCGAATTGCCTGTTCAGCTGTCGGCTGCGCAGGATACCTATAACCAGAAAGTGGCACAGTACAAAGCCGGCATCATTAACGTGGTAGACCTTACCAATGCGGCCTATGTACTATACCGCTCAATGAACGACTATGCAGAAACGCTTGGAGACTGGTACCTGGCACAGCTTGATAAGGCAGTGGCTACCGGTAACCTGGACAGTTTCATTCAGGCAATTAAATAAAAAATATTATGGTAAAATCAGCATTAAGAAGGCCCATTACGGTGCTTGTCTTATTTGTGGGTCTCCTGTTGTTTTCCGTGATGGCCATTCGTACCATCCCGATTGATATATTTCCAAAATTAAACCTGCCCACCATTTATGTGATAGAATCATACGGTGGTATGTCTCCCGTACAAATGGAAGGGTTTTTTGCCACCCGTTTGCAGGATCAGTTTCTTTATGTAAACGGTATTAAAAACATTGAAAGCAAAAATATCCAGGGCCTTACGCTCATAAAGCTCTCCTTTTATGAAAGTACCAATATGGCGGAAGCCTCCGCACAGGTGGCCCTTCAGGTAAACCGTGCATCCAAGTTTTTTCCGCCGGGTGCATTGCCACCACAGGTAATTCGTTTTGATGCGTCTTCGCTGCCGGTAGGCCAACTGGTGTTTAACAGCAAAACAAAATCTCTCAAAGAAATTTACGACCTGGCGGTAACCCGCGTAAGACCCATGTTTTCTACGGTGGCTGGTTTATCTGCACCGCCGCCATTTGGGGCCAATTCTAGATCAGTAGTAGTAAGCGTTGACCCCGAGAAACTGCGCAGGTTCAATGTATCACCAGACCAGGTGGTGGAGGCCATTGCAAAAAACAATAGCATGACACCCTCCGGTAACCTGCGCGTAGATAGCATGATGTACGTCACCACGGTTAACTCGCTGGAGGAGACCGTGCGCGAGTTTGAAGACATCCCTATTACCACGGAAAGCAATGCGGCTGTTTTTGTGCGCGATGTTGCCAGTGTTGCAGATGCAGCAGATGTAACAGTAGACTATGCGCTCATCAACGGCAAACGTTCTGTATATATACCTGTTGTAAAGACCGCTGATGCCTCTACATGGGCGGTGGTACAAACTTTAAAGTCGCGATTGCCCGAAATGCAAAGTCTTTTACCAGATGATGTACAGGTGAGTTATGAATTTGACCAGTCTGTCTTTGTTATCAACGCGGTGAAAAGCCTAATGACAGAAGGCTTGTTGGGTGCCATTCTTACCGGCCTGATGGTACTATTGTTTTTAAAAGACTGGAGAAGCAGCCTTGTGGTAGTTATCACCATACCGGTGGCCATCTTGAGTACGGTGCTATGCCTCAGCCTGGCCGGGCAAACCATTAACCTGATGACGCTTAGCGGACTTGCGCTTGCAATTGGCGTATTGGTTGACCAGGCCACCGTAACCATTGAAAATATTCACCAGCATTTGGAGATGGGCAAAGATAAAAAACAGGCCATACTGGATGCCTGCCAGGAAATATCGTTTCCCCTGCTGCTGATTTTACTGTGTATCCTTGCGGTGTTTGCGCCCTCGTTTGTAATGAACGGTGTGCCCCGGGCCATGTTTCTGCCGCTTTCACTCTCCATTGGCTTTGCCATGATTATCTCGTTTGTGGCAGCGCAAACACTGGTGCCGGTCATTTCCAACTGGCTGCTAAAAGAAGAGAAATTCCGTTTTCATCATAATAAACCGCACGCTCATGCGGGTCTTGCGCTGAATGAAGCAGAGGTAGATGAAATTAACCTGCACAACAAAGAAGATAAACAACACGGCAATGAGAATGATTTTTTTCAGCGTATCAAGTTAAAGCTTGCGCAAAGGCTTGAAAGCTGGATGCCGCACCGCCGGCCCATTGTAATTGTCTACCTGCTGGCTACACTGCTGGCAGCTGGTGGTTGTTTTGTACTGATAGGAAAAGACCTGTTGCCAAAAAACAACAATGGCCAGTTGCAAATCAGGATTAAGGAGCCGGACGGAACCCGCTTAGAAAAAACGGAACGCACGGTAAAGACCATCCTGGATATTATCAACAATACCGTAGACGGCAATGTAGCTATCAGTTCAGCGTATGTAGGATTGATACCGAGCAGCTATGGCTCAAGCAATCTTTATATTTTTAATAGCGGCACGCACGAAGCGGTGATGCAGGTAAACCTGTCTGAGCATTACAGTGCCAATCTTGATCTGCTGAAAGATAAAATCCGAAAGAATATAGCAGCAAGCCTGCCGGAAGTACGCGTATCGTTTGAACCCATTGAGCTTACGGAAAAGATCATGGCGCAGGGCGCATCAACACCTATTGAAGTACGCGTGGCCGGCAAGAATTTTGAAGAACTGAAAAGCTATTCCGCCGGCTTGGTAACTGCCTTAAAAAAGATCGATTACCTGCGAGACGTGCAGATAGCACAGCCCCTGCATTTTCCTACTATTAAAATCAATATTGATAGATACCGGCTGGCGCAAATGGGCTTACACCTTAACGAGGTGGCAAGAAGCATTACGGATGCAACATCTTCCAGCCGGTTTACAGAAAAATTGCAATGGCTGGATAAAAAGGTATCCTATACTTACCAGGTACAGGTGCAGGTGCCTGAATACCTGATGAATTCTATTGAGCAGCTGCAATCCATTTCACTTGTAAAAGGACAATCACGGCCTGTCTTATCAGAGATAGCACAGATGACGGTAGATACGCTGCCCGGAGAATATGACCGGGCCGGACCGAGAAGATTTCTCACAGTGAGTGCCAATATTTACCGGAAAGATTTGGGCACCGCTACTGCTGCTGTACAAAACGCCATACGGCAGATGGGTACCCCGCCCAAAGGATTGGTGGCCGAAGTAAAGGGAATGTCTTCATTGCTGACTGAAACGTTGGATTCATTGCAAACAGGTTTGCTGGTGGCTATTGTTGTTATCTTATTACTGCTGACGGCCAATTACCAGTCGTTTGGTGTGTCACTGGCCGTATTGGCAACGGTACCCGCGGTGTTACTGGGCGCTATGCTGTTATTGCTGGCCACCGGTGCCACCTTAAATCTTCAATCTTATATGGGCATCATCATGTCTGTAGGCGTTTCCGTGGCCAATGCCATATTGATTGTAACCAATGCAGAGGCACTGAGGTTAGAATACCGTGATCCGTTTAAGGCGGCAACCGTAGCCGCAAGTGTGCGGTTGCGACCAATACTGATGACAAGCCTTGCCATGATAGCCGGTATGGTGCCCATGGCAAGCGGGCTGGGCGAGGCGGGTGATCAATCTGCACCGCTGGGCCGCGCAGTGATTGGCGGGTTGATAGCTTCAACCTTTGCCGCGCTTTTTATTGTGCCACTGGTATACGGGTGGGTACAACAAAAGGCTTCACTTGCATCTGTATCACTGATGCCTGCTGCACCATTGAAGGAAATAGCAACATCATAATGCTTATCATTTAAAAAAACTCGAATGAAATACATCATCCTTTTTGCAGTAATTATAATGATTGCTGCAGCTTGTTCTTCAGATAAGGCGGCCGACCAGAAAAAGCCCGCTACTGCTTCCCCCCGCAATTATACCCTGGCAACTGTTGAAAAAGGAGGTTTGTCTAGCTCCGTAAAATTGCCTGCACAATTAGCGGCCTACCAGGAGGTGAGCATTTTTCCAAAAGTAAACGGGTATGTAAAAACGGTGCATGCAGACATTGGTTCAAAGGTAGCAGCGGGTAGCTTGCTGATGGTGTTAGAAGCGCCGGAGTTGGTACAGGCAGTCATGCAGGCAAAAGAAAAGTATGCACGCAGCAAAGCAGATTACTCCATAGACAAAGAACATTATATGCGCTTACTGCAGGCTTCTGCCACTTCAGGGGCCATATCACCGCTTGATCTTTCTACTATCAGATCAAAGATGGAAGCAGACAGTGCAGTGAGTAATGCAGAAAATGCGAATTGGGAGATGGCTAAAATTATGCTTGGCTATTTACAGGTAAGAGCGCCCTTTGCCGGTGTTGTTACCGAGCGAAATGTTCATCCTGGTGCATTGGTGAGTGCTGCTGAAAAAAGCAAACCCATGCTGGAGCTGAAAGATATTGATCACCTGCGTTTGCAGGTAGATATACCGGAGAATATTGCGGGCAACCTGGCCATCAATGATACCATGTCTTTTTTTGTAAGCGCTTTTCCGGCGAGGAAGATGATTGGTACCATCAAAAGAAAAGCCAGCAATATAGACCCCAGGTTGAGAAGCGAGCGCATAGAAATGGACATCCCAAACAAAGAAGGTCTTTTAACACCTGGTATGTTTGCAGATGTTGTGGTATATCCAAAAGGAAGTCCCAATGCCTTATGTGTTCCTGTATCGGCAGTGGTAACTACTACGGAACGCAAATATGTGCTGTTGGCCAACGGCGCAAACATTAAAAAGGTAGATGTAACTACCGGAACGCAAACAATGAACAAAGTTGAAATTTATGGCGCCGTTAAGGAAGGTGATCATGTTATTGCCCCGGCCAATGACGATATCAGTGAGTCAGGCAAGTGAGGCGCCGTGGTACGCCTTACATTTTTTAACCGTGAATACATCAGTGAAAAAAGGTTGCTCATGAACACATGATTCTTAGTAAATCTCTTCAGCACTGCCGCCTGTCTCAGCAAGTTTGTTTTGGTTTTATCAAACAAAATGTATATTTACTCTTGAGAAAAACGGCTTGCCATGGATTACCTGCAGTCTAACGATGCAGTGCTGATAGATTTGCTTAACCAATCTGATGTAAATGCGTTCAACGCCATTTATCAACGGTATTGGGAGGCGATCTTCAAATACGCCGTTGGTAAAGTACATACCCAACAAATAGCCGAAGACCTTTGCCAGGATGTATTCTTGTCTTTGTGGAACCGCCGTGGTGATCTTTCTGTCCAGAATTTGCAAGCCTATCTTTTTACTGCCGCAAAGTTTTCACTGCTAAAGCATATACGCTCCCAAATTTATCAAAGGGGGCAGCTCGTAGTCATCAGGGGTACCCTAACGGCCACCAATGACACAGAAAATGCCATCCATCTGAAGGCATTATTACACGCGTGGGAAGTGGCGGTGGCAGAACTTCCGCTAAAGACGCAGGAAGTTTTTCGGCTCAGTAGCGTGGAAGGTTTTACCAATAAACAAATTGCCAGCCGGCTGCAGCTCTCAGAGAAAGCAGTGGAATACCATATTACCAAATCGTACAAAAGCATTCGCCTCCAGCTGCGCGATTTTGCCGTTCTGCTTCTTTTACTCTTTTACCACTAGGCAATCGCCATCCCCCAAAAAAACATATTGTAAGACAGATTCAAATTTGGATGCTCGCTATTCGAGCCTCAGCGCGCACGCTCAGGCTATCGCCCAAAAAAAATTTTGCAAAAGGTTTAGGGTTTGTTTCCTGTTGTGGTACTTAGCTGTATAAGCGCCGCCATTATGGATAAGAAAGCCTTGTACAACTTGCTGGGAAAATACCTCGACGGGCGATGCACCCCCGAGGAATCCAAACTTATTGACGACTGGCTTGAATTGCTGAACGATAATAAATCCTTTGCCGCTTATACAAGAGCAGATCTTGATTCTATCCATAACCGGATATGGGAGAAGATACAGCAGGACATCAGTACTACAGGCGTTCCTGAGAAAGCAGCTCCCCTCAAACCCACAGCCGCACCAGCACGGGCTATCCGTATGGTACGCTGGGTGGCCGCTGCCTGTGTTATTGGCGTAGTCTCATTCATCGGGTTCTACAATTATCGGCAGAATGCCATGCCCAAAGAGACTGCTTTTACAAACATTATTCCTCCCTCGGGCATGATAACCCGCTCTAACAATGGGGCTGTAGCACTGCCTTTAACCCTGGAAGACAGTAGCACCGTGCTGCTGCAACCCGGCACCGTACTCCATTACCCAGTTCATTTCCAGGACGCAAAAAGAGAAGTGTATTTAGAGGGCGAGGCATTTTTCCAGGTGTCTAAAAATGCAAGGCGACCATTCTATATCTACCACAATAACCTGGTAACCCATGTACTGGGCACCAGCTTTACCATTAACACGCAAAAGGAAGGTAACAAGGCAGAAGTTGCCGTGGTTACCGGAAGGGTGGAAGTATCAGAAAACAGTCAACTCATACATGCGCAGGCCAATACAAAACCGGCGGGCGTCATTTTAACTCCCAATCAGAAAGTGATCTATACCCAGCAAAGCCGCACGTTTGTGTCCTCCATTGTTGACAAGCCTTTGCTGGTGAAAAACAATGAGCCGGTAGCGTTCAATTTTCAAAACAGCACAGTGGCAAACGTACTCACTGCGCTCTCTAAAGCCTACGGAATAGAAACCGTGGCTGAAAATGAAAACATCAACAAATGCACTTTTACGGGCGATATCTCCGCCGAGGATCTATACGGAAAACTGGATATAC
>DATJGC010000449.1:0-2951 GCA_035495345.1 Chitinophagaceae bacterium
CGGATCTCAGTTCGGAGTTCTTAGTTCCGAGTTCCGAGTTCCGAGTTCCTTTGCCTGGACAGTTTTATTGCTAGGAGATCAAATGAGAAAAAGGGGTTTCAATTTTTACATATACTTTTTGGATCGTTGCTCCGCCTGCTCGTCAGACCAAGGGTCAGACGGCGGTGGCTGATGCTGCGCTCGCTGCCCCGCCCTACCGCCGCGTGAAACCACGAAGCAAAAGCTTTTTGACTTTTTACTTTTGAATTTTGACTTAACCTCTGAGCAAAAGGCTTTTGACTTTGAAAAAATCAATCGTCCTCATCCTCCTCATTCAAATGTACAAAGGCGGCGCGTTTGGGTGCCGGAAAAGCCTGGTGGCTTCCTTTAAGGCCATGCCATAATACACGGTTGAATTCAAGATCGGGCACAGCATCTTCCTTACTGAGATCAAATTTTTCTGAACGCTGTTGCCATTCATTCATGGCGGTATTTTTTTCGAGCAAATCAATATTGCTTGGCAGTGCAACAAAGGGTGTAAGATCTGCGGTTGAAGTAAATGAATTCCACATGGGCGTGGCAGCGGCATCGTACTGGCTCATGGGGGGAAGGCCCAGTATCAGCTCAATGGTACGCAGCATAGAAGAAGTGGAGTACATGGTATGATCTACAAAACCCCTTTTTACAAAACCTCCGGCAACATAGGCGGTGCTGCGGTGGGCATCTACATGGTCGGCCCCGTTTTGCGCATCGTCCTCAATGATAAAAACGGCCGATTCTTTCCAGATGGCACTCTTGCTCAGGTGTTCTATAAACAGGCCCACTGCCAGGTCATTGTCTGCCACATGTGCATAGGGTGTTGGCCGGCCCTTGCGTAAGCCTTCTGTATGATCATTTCCAAAACGCATGCTGTTAAACCTTGGTACGGTACCGGCGGTTACCATGGTATCAAACTCGCGCTTCCATTGGTAGAACCTAACGGTATCCTGCACGCCGAGGTCCCAGCCGGTATAGGTTTTACAAACATGATCTTTCAGGACGGCAATATTTGGTTTTGCATTATCAGCAAACTCGCCATACGTGCGATAGCTGATGCCCGCGCGTTTACACTGATCCCAGATAAAACCGTTTTTGTTGTTGGCAATGGCACGGTTGCCTTCGCCGCTGTAGGTGCCACCACGACCGCCGTAGCTGGTGGGCCATGTTTTTTCCAGGAAATCGGTGGCATAGGCGGCGGTGCTCCAGTTATGGCCGTCCATGCTCACTTCTGCATCAACATAAAAATTATCCAGCAAAACAAATTCTTTTACCAGTTTGTGCTGGTTGGGCGTTATGTCTTTGCCAAACAGCACCAGCGATGAATCACCATTGCCTTCTTTTACATCACCCAGCACCTGGTCGTACGTACGGTTCTCTTTTATAATGTAGAAAACATATTTTATAGGAGAAGCATCGCCTGTTTTCATGGGTATGGGGTTGCCCGCTTCGCCGGAGGCAAGACTTTCTTTTTCTTTTGTATAAGGGGTGTTTTTATATACCATGGCAGACCAGCTGGCAAGCTGTTGCGCGGTTGGAGTGGGTATAATGCTCAGGCTGCCTTTGAACAATCCGGCAATGTATTGAACGGCCACCGGTTTTGTTTTATCGCCCTGCTGGTACAATACTTCTTCTTTTGCGCGCAGTGGGTTGGGGCCATAGGGATTGGCCATAGAAGAAAAGCCTTTGCCATTGGTCACGAAGATCTTTTTGCCTACCACTTTTACATTGGTGGGATACCAGCCTACCGGTATAAAACCGGTGCTTTTGCCGGCGCCTGGTTTGCTTACATCAAATACGGCCAGGCAAATGTTGTCTGCATTGGCAATGTAGAGTGTTTTCTCATCCGCACTTAATGCCAGCGCATTGGTGGTAGAACCATTGGGGGCATCCGCAAACAGGGCGGTGTTAAAGGTTTCAATAACCTGTTTTTTTGCAAGGTCTATAACAGATACAGAATTGTCGTTTGCGTTGGCAACGTATAAAAGCCTGCCTTTTTTATTGAGGCAGAGATCATTGGGGTTATCGCCCACTTTAATTTCACCCGTAAAAGAAAGCGTTTTAGTGTCAAAGATTTTAACCATATCACAACCCCAGCAGCTGATGTACAATTCTTTTTTATTGGGCGATAAAAGACAGGTGTAGCCTTCGCCGCCAATGGGCAATTGTTTGGTGATTTTTTTGGTGCGGAGATCTACAATGTACAGTGAGTTATTTTCTTTTGTTACTACGTATAGCGTTTGCGCCTGATCATCTATTTCAATACCGGCGGGCGAAATTTTCTCGGGCCATTTTTTTCCAAGGCGAATACTGTCGCTCAGCAATAATTTGTTGTTTACAATATTGTATTGCAGTATCCAGTTATCATTACCACCGGAGGCGTATAAGCGCTTTTCATCTGCACTGAAATGAAGTCCGTACCAGCTCTTTGGTATAACCACGCTGTCAAGCATTTTTTCTGCAGCAATATCTATCAGCTGTATGCTCTGTGTACTTTGCCCGTTGTTGGTAATGGCCATGTAGCGTTGCCTGGCAGATACCACCATGTTTAAAGGAAGATCACCCAGCGGCAGGCTTTTACCCACCGGGCTTAAAGACCAGCCATTGGGCAATTGCACCCGGTTGATGCTGCTGCTGGCGGCAGGTTGTGCAAAGCAATAAGAACAAATGAAGAAAAAACACAAAGAGAGCAAAGATCTCATACGTAAAAAATTGAATAGTAAAGTTAGCCAGCAATGACAGAATACGCATTATGAATCAATTAAATTATTGTAGCAAACGCGCTTATCCTCAGGCACAAACTTGTTATCTTCCGCTATGCCCCGGCAAACCATTTACCTCTGGAAACAGGCGCCCTTCCTGCGCCTGCTGGTACCGCTTACGGCAGGCATTGTGCTGCAATGGTATGCTGCCCTGCCGGCAGGCATCTTATGGAT
>DATJGC010000450.1:0-3295 GCA_035495345.1 Chitinophagaceae bacterium
ACGAGCGCACAATTCATGTGTTTACTGCTTGATGAAATGATGAAAAAATTACTTCGCCAATACGCCGGCAACCTTGCGGTCTGCACGGTTGCTGTATACATTGGCTGCTGTTTCCAGGTAATGTTTTACCTGGCGCAGCTCCTTGTACATGGGCTTATCTTCAATAAATTTTGGAAATATCTTCCTTACTTCTTTGTACACCTGCAGCGTATAACTTGAAAGACGCGGCGTGCAGGCAAGAAAATCTACCGCCTGTAAAACAGCCACCATTTGTATGGCCAGCACTTCAAATGAATTGTCTATTACACGCTTGGTAATATTGGCGGCATTGCAACCCATGCTTACAATATCCTGGTTATCGTTATTGTTGGGGATACTGTGCACGTACATCGGGAAAGAAAGCGTCTGATTTTCTGCCACGGTAGAAGTGGCGGAGAACTGCATACCCTGTACGCCAAAGTTAAAGCCCAGTACGCCCAGGTTTACAAACGGCGGAAATTTCTGGTTTAGCTTATCATTCAGCAGGTAGTTGAGCTGCCGCTCTGCCAGCATGGATAGTTTGGTAGTAGCCACTTTTAACTTGTCCATCTCCAGCGACACATAATCACCATGGAAATTACCACCATGAAAGATATTCTGGTTTTCAAAGTCGATCACCGGGTTATCGTTCACAGAATTCAATTCATTTATCAGCACGGCTTCCGCCTGCATAATAGTGTCATAGATGGGACCGAGAATCTGGCTTACACAGCGCAGTGAGTAATACTCCTGCACCTTATCTTCAAATACTTCCTGGTTAATGTTCTCGGGTTTGTAGAGATGCTGTGAGCGGCTGCGGATCATCTTGCTGTCTTTCAGCATTTCGCGCTCCATGGCGGCAATATGGTTTTGCCCCACATGTTTTTTTACCACGTTCAGCTCGTAAGAATAGTGGTCGTCAAAAGCTTCTACCACTTCATTGGTCATGGCAGAAAGCGTAACAGACCATTCCAGTAATTTCTTTGCTTCAATGATATTGACAAGGCCAATACCTGTCATGGCCGAGGTGCCGTTTAAAATAGCCAGGCCTTCACGCATGTAGATGGCCAGGGGCGTAATGCCCAGTGCTGCAAATACTTCTTCTGTGGGCTGCTGGCGCTCTTCATAGATTACTTCGCCTTCTCCAATAAGTACCAGTGCCAGGTGTGCCAGTTGCACCAGGTCTCCGCTGGCGCCTACGCCGCCATGTTCATAAATACAGGGATATACATTTTTGTTGATCAGGGTGGCCAGCAATTTTACAATATCTGTATGCACGCCGGAGAAACCCTGCAAAAGGCTGTTCAATCGCGCCAGCATGAGTGCTTTTACCAGCAGCGGCTCCAATAATTTGCCACCGCCGGAGCAATGGCTCCTGATCAGGTTATACTGCAGCTGGGTGATATTCTCTTCGCTCACCTTGTATTGGGCCATGGGGCCAAAACCGGTATTAATACCGTAAATAAGCTTGTTCTTGGAGAATTTTTTCAGGAACTGGTGGCTGGCATCTACCCTTGCCAGTGCCTCGGGCGGAATGGTAATCTGCCGGCCGTTGAAAAGAATCTCGTTACAATCATCCAGGCTAAGCTGTTTATCCACAATAACATTCATAAAGCGCTAAGATTGAAAGCATCAAAAATAATATAAAGCGCTCACATATTTGGTTTGATTGCAACCCTGGTTTTTGCGGAAGCATGCATACAAGAATCAAAGCGTAATAACCGGGCAAATGGCCGCATTATTCTCAGGATAGTTTTTTATTGATGAGCTTTTGAGCGCGGCTGAGGTGCCCGCCTTCAACACTTGTATTCAGTTGAGGCAATTGAACAGCTGTAAATGTTCAGTTAGCATATGCAACATTGAGCAATACAGGGGTGGCGGCGCTTATATTGTTTTTACGCGCTTGTCTATAAATTTTACCGGCTTACGGGCACCTTCCGGAAATTGCATGGCCTGCATATCAGCGGCGGAGATGTATTGAACATGCGGACTTACGCGCAATTTAGCCTGTAGGTAGGCGCGTATGCGGTGGTCGGTTTCTGTTTTTGTATCGGCAGGCACCATGTAGAGCAGCACTTCATCAAGCCCAATATCATTGCTGTATACTTCAGCCACATATTCTTTTACTTCTTCCATTTCATTGAGCAGATCAAATAATGCCGGCGGGTAGAGTGTGGTGCCCTTGTATTTTATCATTTGCTTTTTGCGGCCCAGCACCGGTGACAGCCGGAGGCTATTGCGGCCGCAGCTGCAGGGTTCTTCTGTATACAAACAGATATCGCCCGTTTTATAGCGCAGCAGTGGCATCCCTTCCACGCCCAGGGTGGTGATGGTGATTTCTCCTGCCTGTCCGGGTGGCACGGCTTCATTATTATCATCCAACAGTTCTACCAGCAGCAGGTCTGGGTTATGATGCCCGCCCTGTCCGGCCCCGCATTCTGTAAAAGCGGTTTGCATTTCTGTACTGGCATAAGTAGAATAAAGCTTTATATTCCAGGCTTCGGTAATTTTCTTACCAAGAATATTTAAAGAAAAATCTGTATTACGGATATTCTCGCCAATGCAGATGGCTTTTTCTACGGCAAATTTTTTAAAATCGATATGGTGGGCTTGGGCATATTGTATCAACTTTAAGATAAACGAGGGCACACCTACAATGGCCGTTGGCCGGATGCGCTCAATAATCTGCCACTGGAGCGATGGTACACCTGGCCCCACCCGTATGATGCCCGCCCCCATTTTACGGATGCCCGCATAATAGGCCATGCCCGCCATAAACTGCCTGTCTAGCGTTAGCATGAGCTGGTAGATATCGCTGGGCTTGCCATCGGCACATAAAAAAGAACTGTATTCATTAAAAGCCAGGCGTTGCAGATCGTTTTCGGTTAGGGCAATAGTAACCGGGCTGCCCAATGTACCTGAGGTAGAAGTATACTCTATCAGTTTTGAGACCGGCACGCACAAAAATTCATTGTTGTACTGCTGCAAATCTTCTTTGGTAGTTACCGGCAGGCCCTGTAAATCTGCCAGCGTTTGTACCTTACCGGTATCTACCCGGTGCGCTGCAAAAAGC
Source organism: Chitinophagaceae bacterium (assembly GCA_035495345.1). Taxonomy (GTDB): domain Bacteria; phylum Bacteroidota; class Bacteroidia; order Chitinophagales; family Chitinophagaceae; genus JACMLD01. The sequence goes on from DATJGC010000450.1 coordinate 3,092, forward strand.
CGTTGATAAAACGGAGAGTTTGCCTGCAGGTACGCCATTGTTTCCTGCAATTTTTTTTCCTGTACGGCTTTAATAGCTTCTTTTGAAAGAAAGGCTGTTTGTGTTGAATACGTCATTGGCACTGAATGGCTGGGGGTAAAGATAAAGCTGTGTAGTAAATTATGAACGCGGAGCGTAAACTTTGCAAAGACGTTAGCCTTGCTG
>DATJGC010000451.1:0-3146 GCA_035495345.1 Chitinophagaceae bacterium
TTTACGCACTGCGGCTCTATCTGCCCCGCGCTCACCCGCAATATGAAGAAATTGCAGGATGCCATTAAACAACAGGATAAAATTAAATACGCTGATACCAGTATTTTCCAACTCCTTTCTTTTTCAGTAGACCCCGAAAGAGATTCAGTGCCGGTGCTCAAAAAGTATGCAGACAAATACAACGTAAACCATGATGTATGGTGGATGCTTACAGGGCCCAAGAAAACCATTTATGATTTTGCATTTGAAGAGTTGAAAGTAGATAAATACAATGATGACCCCATCGACTCTTCGTTTGTGCATACCAGTCGCTTTACATTGCTTGATAAAGATCATATTGTACGCGGGTATTACAATGGCCTGGATGATACCGCGCTTAGCAAACTCAGCAATGATATTGTATTTCTGACGCTGGAAAAAGACAGGAAGAAGAAATCAGCGTTGTTTACAGAGATGGCGTCTATCTGGCCAATTTTTATCATCGCCATTGTAGCAGTAGGTCTTTTTCTTTTTATCAACCGAAAACCCAATTTTTAAAATGCCTTTACCATTGCTGGACCGCACCATTGAAAAAAATGATCGCAAAGCAAGCCTGCTGATCTGGACTTTTAGTGTAATCATATTTGCAGCAGTAGCCGCACTGGGCGCTTTTCATTTTAATATACAGCTGGGCTTTGATGTACACATTTTTGCGCGGATCAATGCCGTCATCAACAGCATTGTGACTTTATTGCTGGCAGCCGCGCTGGTAGCTGTGAAACTTAGAAAACTACTGTTGCATAAAAGATTGATGCTGGCCGCCATGTTGCTATCCGTGTTGTTTTTGATCTCTTATGTGCTGCATCACCTGCTGGCCGGAGACACAAAATATGGCGGCACGGGGCCGCTCCGCAGCATTTATTTCTTTATTCTTATTACGCATATTTTTCTTGCCGCCATCATTATGCCTTTTGTACTGTTTACGGCTTACCGTGCGTTGATAGCAGAATATCCCGCGCATAAAAAACTGGCACGCATCACCTGGCCCATCTGGTTTTATGTATCCATGACCGGTGTGCTGGTGTATCTTTTTATCAGTCCATATTATCATTAAGTCATGCCCAGGCAGCGTACCGGTTTCTTTTCTTCATTACGGCTATTGCACCTGGCTTTGTTTGCAGGCCAATGCCTGTTATTGGTAGTGTCATTGATACTGGTCATGAAAGAACGCATTTCATTTGCAGATAAATCAACTGACAAAACATTGCAGGTAATTTCGGTGCTGCTGTCTTTTGCCATTGTTTATGGCGCCATCGCTATCAAAAAAAGAAGGTTGAAAGAGATTCTTGCCACTGTAGCCAACGCAAAAGCACGTGTTGCTGCGTATAAGCGTGCCTGTTTGTTGCAATGGATCCTGTTAGAAACCGCAGTGTTGCTGAACTTGGTTTGCTTTATTGTAACCGGCAACTATGCCTTTACTGCCATGGCTGTTACAGTGATGATATTTTATTTTCTGCAAGGCCCTTCACGCTTAGCCATTGTATGGAAGCTGGGTATTACAGAAGAAGAATTGGATGCCTTACAGTAATTCTGTAGCCGGATCCCAGAAGTGTTTTTTGAAATCAATTATTTTATCTTCCACCACTTTTATTCCTTCCTTTTCCAGCAGTTGCTGCATCTTGTTGCCGCCAAAATGATGTTTACCGGTTAACATGCCGTTGCGGTTTACCACGCGGTGCGCCGGAATCTTTGGTGTAACAGTGTGCGCGCCATTCATGGCCCAGCCCACCATTCTTGCAGAAAGGCGTGTGCCCAGGCAATTGGCAATAGCGCCGTAAGAGGTTACCCTGCCACGGGGTATCTGCCTTGCTACTTCGTACACCAATTCAAAAAATGACGCATCTTTTGCGCCGGAAGGTTGCAATGCCCGCAGTTTTTCCCTTCCCGCCAAGGCTTTCTTTTTATCGGCCATAGAAATGAATTGTATAAATCATCTTTATTGCTGCGCTGATTTGTATCGTGTTATCAGGGTGCTGGTTCAGACCAATCCTTTTATTCTTTTTTTTCATCATCGGCCCTTGCCGCACGCAGGGCGGAGCGACGGGGCTCCGGTACATTGATATAGTTAAACGGGCAGTGCCTGCAGCCATTGCCGCAACAGTACCCGCGTTCAAGCAGGTAAGATGCCGTAAGCACGGTGTATCCATCTTCTGTATAATAAAAATCAATCCCTTCTTTCAATGGCCACCTCGCTTGTTTTTAATAGTTCCTGTAATTGGGCATCTATAACCGGTAAGGGCATGGCAGGCAAGCGGAATTGAAGGTAATGGATGCGACTGCTCTGTGCAATATCCAGTCCCTCGTAATGTGTTTTTATACGCAGCTCGGCTGGTACTTCAGGTAATGCATACAGATTATCATAGTCTGTTATCAACTCCAGGCCATACATATCAATCACCCGTTTTGTAAAATGATAGAGGTCCGGAGAATCGGTTTTAAGATGTATTACCCCATTGCTGCGCAGTATTTGCTGGTAGCGACGGAGAAAGGCAGGATGGGTAAGTCGCTTCTTGGCTTTGGAGGTGCGCAATTGCGGATCCGGAAAGGTGATCCAAATCTCCTCTACCTCCCCCGGTAAGAAATAATCGGTTATCTTATCAATCTGGGTACGCAGAAAAGCGGCATTGGATAAACCTGCGGCCAGGCATTTCTTGGCGCCCACGTAGAGCCGGTTGCCTTTCAGGTCAACACCAATAAAATTGCGCTGCGGGTACATGGCGGCAAGCTGCACGGTGTACTCTCCCTTGCCACAGGCCAGTTCAAGCGTTATGGGATGATGGTTGGTAAAATACTGCTGCCATTGACCAGGCATGCCGGTTGGATACTGCAGCACATTCGGAAATCCTTTAATTGCTTCAAAACGAATGAGTTTCTTATGTCCCATAATAAAGGCAAAGGTAAAACTCAAAGGCGGTTGTGCCGGTAATTGCTGCAAAAAAGATGCTTGCTTATTTATGCTGAACAAAGGCTACTAAGGCGGAACCGTTCATGGCAGACTAAAAGAGCGTTTGCAGCGTTTAGCATCAGTAATTAATCGTTCAATATCCGTGTCCGCCCATTCCCTTATTAAAAGCCTAATTCTCCAGCTACTGTCACTGCTCGGTGCT
>DATJGC010000452.1:0-12213 GCA_035495345.1 Chitinophagaceae bacterium
CCCTTATACCAATCAATCAATCCTTACTTTTGCTGTACAAAAACATTGCAATGACTACCACCAGCGTTTGGAAAAGCGGCTTTGTCTTCGACAGCCAGTTTAAAAACAACCATTTGCTAACGGACGATGTGGCCGCTTCCGGAAAGGACGATAGCGGTTTCAGTCCAAAAGCACTCCTGCTCTCCGGACTGGCGGGTTGCACCGGTATAGATATTGTTGCCATCTTAGATAAAATGAAAGCACCTTATGAAGGTATACGGATTGAAGTATCAGCAGAGCAAACAGACACAACGCCAAAGGTCTTCAAAGAAATTTTTATCCGGTTTTATGTAAAGATCAACACAGATTACCAGGACAAAGTACAACGTGCCGTAGATCTTTCATTAGAAAAATATTGCGGCGTTGCCGCCATGTTGCGCAAACATTGTCCCATTCATTCAACGGTTGTAATAGAAAACTAATCAACTTCAATACCCTGTTTTGAACAAAGAAAAACAAAACTTCCGCGTACAGCTTTTCATAGTAACGGTGGCCATTACCCTGTTTGTGCTAAAGATTGTTGCCTGGTACATTACAAAATCGGTAGCCATATTAACAGATGCGCTGGAAAGTACCGTAAATGTTATTGCCGGTATTATTGGCCTGTATAGTTTGCATGTGGCCGCCAAACCAAAAGATGATGATCATCCGTACGGTCATGGCAAGGCCGAGTTTGTTTCTGCCGCCGTGGAAGGCACCTTAATTTTCATTGCAGGTTTAATCATTATCTACACCTCTGTTGAAGGCCTTCTCTATCCCAAAAAACTGCAAAAGCTTGACCATGGTATTATACTGGTGGCCATTACTGCAGTGGTCAATTATGTGGTGGGCTTTTCCGCAGAACGCAAAGGAAGAAAAAACAATTCGCTGGCACTGGTGGCCAGTGGCCGTCACCTGCAAACAGATACCTGGTCTACCCTGGGCATTGTAGTGGGCCTGCTGCTGATCATGTTTACCGGGCTGGTGTGGCTAGACAGTGTGGTGGCCATCATATTTGCCTTCATCATCTTGTATACCGGTTATAAGATTATACGAAGCTCACTGGCCGGTATCATGGATGAGATTGATGAAGAACTGCTTTCACGCCTGATAACGCTGTTGAATAACAACCGGAGAGTAAACTGGATAGATCTTCATAACCTCCGTATTATAAAGTATGGCGGGCAGCTGCATATTGATTGCCATATGACGTTGCCCTGGTACCTGAACATGCACCAGGCACATATGGAAATTGACGAACTTACCAGCCTAATTAAAAATGAATTTGGCGATACCATTGAATTCTTTGTACACACCGATGGTTGCCTGAATTTCTCTTGCCGTATTTGCGACAAGGCCGACTGCTACGTACGTGAACGCCCGTTTGAAAAAAAATTAACCTGGTCGCTGCAAAATGTTCTCTCTAACAAAAAACATGGTGCCCAGGAGGAGTTGTAAACTTCTGGCCGCCCCTGCCGTTCAAGACAACTTGGCGCTAATTATTCTGTGGGATAAATTTTTTCAGACTATAATTCTTTTTTTATGTAGCTTAGCAGAATTAAATTCTGTTACATGCCTTATACACCGGATGCAATAGATCTCACCATTATCGCTTCACTGCAGCAAAATGCGCGACTGGCCAACACTGAGCTGGCAAAAAAATGTGGTATGGCGCCTTCCGCCGTGCTGGAGAGAGTGAAGAAGCTGGAACAAAAGGGCGTCATAAAAGATTACTCCGCCCGTATAGACCCCGCCGCACTCAATTTAAAATTGCTGGCTTTTATTTCTATAAAAAGCAGTGCCGGACCCGGCGATGCCTCTACGGCAAGGCAGATTGCAAAGATTCCGGAAGTGCTGGAAGTGCATCATATTGCCGGAGAAGATTGCTACCTGGTGAAGATCCGCACAGAAGACCCGCAATCGCTCATACAACTCATGCGTGAGAAATTTGCCAAGATACCCAACATCATCTCCACCAAAACGACCATTGTGCTGGAGACATTGAAAGAAGATAATTATTTGCCTGTTCCAAAATCATAACCATGGCACCCATTCAAACATCCACCAAAAAAGCTTCACAGGCACTGGTGATTACCGCCTTTGCCGCCTTATACATTATCTGGGGTTCTACCTACCTCGCCATTCTTATTGCAGTTAAAAGCATACCACCATTCCTGATGGCGGGCAGTCGCTTTATCATAGCAGGCCTGTTACTATACGGGTGGTGCAGGTTCCGGGGAGAAGCAACGCCCGACTTCGCATCTATCCGTAAAATTTCATTCAGCGGCATCCTGTTGTTGTTTATTGGCAACTCTGGCCTGGTGTGGGTAGAACAATACCTGCCCAGTGGCTTTGCTGCCATTGTTATTGCCACTGTGCCCTTGTGGTTTGTAATACTTGATAAACGCCAGTGGAAATTTCATTTTGCCAACAAGCAGATTATCATTGGCCTGCTCATTGGCTTTGCCGGTGTTCTTTCCTTATTTGCCGGCAAAAGCGGGGTAAGCTTCAACGGCAAATACCAGCTCATCAGTTTTTTTGTGCTGGTGCTTGGCAGCATCAGCTGGGCCACCGGCTCACTCTACGGCAAGTACACACCCAGCAATGGTTCTACCAGTATGAAGGCCGCCATACAAATGTTGGCCGCGGGCCTGGTATCCATGTTAACCGGTATTTTTAGTGGAGAGTTGCAGCATTTCTCCTTCAGCCAGATTTCTACAGAAGCATTACTGGCAGTAGCCTACCTGGTGAGCTTCGGATCACTCATTGGTTATATGTCGTTTGTATGGCTCATGACCGTAAGGCCGCCCTCACTGGTAGGCACATACGCTTATGTAAACCCGGTAGTAGCCGTTTTTCTCGGTTGGTTGTTTGCGCATGAGCAGATTACCTGGCACCAACTCATTGCACTGGCCATCATACTGGCAGGTGTAATCATTGTTAATCTTTCCAAAGAAAAATTAACCGCGTATGATAGCAAGACTCTGGCACGGAAAAGTGCCGTTAGCTAAAGCAGCCGCTTACCACAATTATCTTTTGGCTACCGGCCTGGCAGACTATGCCAACAGCCCCGGCAACTGTTCAGTGAGTTTATTGAAAAGGCAGGAGAATGATATTGTTCATTATTATACACTCACCTACTGGTCTGGCATAGAGGCCATCAAAGGGTTTGCGGGCGATGACATTGAAAAAGCAAGGTATTACCCTGAAGACCAGGACTACCTGCTTGAACTTGAACCCACCGTAACGCATTTTGAAGTACTGGAACAAATACTACCCCCTGCAAAAGAACCGTCTTAGCAGCGAAGCAATCTTTTTAAAACCTGCTATATTCGCTGTATCGTTTATTCAATACCTCAAAAACGGACACCATGGAAACCTGGAAAGCGTATGAACTGGCCAATAAAGAAAGATTTCTGGAAGAACTGTTGCAACTGCTGCGCATACCCAGTGTGAGCGCCAGGAGTGAACACAAAGAAGATATGGTACGCTGCGCAGAAGCTATGAAGCAAAGATTGCTGGAAGCAGGTGCAGACAAAGCAGAAATATTTACTACTGATGGTCACCCGGTGGTATATGCCGAGAAGATCATTGACCCATCTAAACCTACCGTGCTGGTGTATGGACATTATGATGTGCAACCTGCAGACCCGCTTGAACTTTGGCATAGCGGCCCGTTTGAGCCGGTTATCAAAGATGGTAAAATATACGCACGGGGTGCCTGTGATGATAAGGGGCAGGTATACATGCATGTAAAGGCATTGGAGACCATGGTGCAAACAAATACCCTTTGCACTAATATCAAATTTTGTATTGAGGGCGAAGAAGAGGTGGGCTCTCCCAACCTGGCACGTTTTGTAAAAGCAAACAAAGAATTGCTGAAGGCAGACGTCATACTCATCAGCGATACTGCTATGATAAGCCTTGACACACCATCGATAGACATTGGTGTACGCGGCCTCAGCTATATAGAAGTGGAAGTTACCGGTCCTAACAGGGATTTACACAGTGGTGTATACGGTGGCGCGGTAGCCAACCCCATTACCATGCTGGCTAAAATGATAGCCAGTTGTCATGATGCCAATAACCATATTACCATACCCGGGTTTTATGATGATGTAATTGTGGCCACTGCCGCAGAAAGAAAATTGATGGCCGCCGCACCCTATGATGAAGAAGAATATAAAAAAGACCTGGGCGTAAAAGAATTATGGGGAGAAAAATCTTATACCACCAATGAGAGAACCGGCATCCGGCCCACATTGGAAGTAAATGGTATCTGGGGCGGTTATACCGGTGAGGGCGCAAAAACCGTATTGCCCTCCAAGGCCTTTGCAAAGATCTCGGCAAGACTGGTGCCCAACCAATCAGCCGAAAAAATTACCGAAAAACTATTAAATTATTTTAGGAGCATTGCACCTGCAGGGGTAACGGTAAACGCCTCCGAGCATCATGGTGGCGAACCCTACATGACGCCGATAGACTCCAAAGCCTACAAAGCGGCTGCACAGGCCATCAAAGCTACCTTTGGAAAAGACCCTATTCCTGTGCGCGGTGGCGGCAGCATACCCATCTGCTCCTTGTTTGAAAAAGAACTGGGTATAAAAATTGTCTTCATGGGCTTTGGGCTGGATAGTGATAACCTGCACAGTCCAAACGAAAAATTTGATATCGCTAACTTTTATAAAGGCATTGAAACCATCCCCTACTTTCACCAGTACTTTGCTGCAATGAAATAAGGGTAAAAAACTGTGCTGTAAATTGTAGAAGCCTGTTCTAACAGCTACCAATAAGCGCTGTACCATTATGGCGGAAAAAGAAAAATTAAGGATAGATAAATACCTCTGGGCCATCCGGCTGTTTAAAACGCGCAGCCAGGCCGCAGACGCCTGTGATAAGGGAAAAATTAAATTAAATGGCGATGCTGTAAAAGCAGCAAAGGCCGTTGCAGTGGGCGATGAGTATGAAGTAAAAACGGAGGCGCGCAAATGGCGCATCAAGGTAACCGGCTTGCTAGACAAGCGCGTGCAATACAGTGAGGCAATAAAATTCTATATTGATATTACGCCCGCCGAAGAAATTGAGCGCCTGCAATTTCAAAGCTCCAGCTTCAATACCGGTAAGCGGCAAAGTAAGATTGGCCGCCCCACAAAAAAAGAACGGCGAGACCTGGATGATTTCACCGCAGATTAATCATTGCACTGTAAGCAAGCGCGTCCCCGCCAATATATCCGCTTTACCATTGGCAAGACAAAGCGATGCTACCCATCAGCTGCATAGCGCAAAAACAACTAAGTTTGTTGCATGAAGATCGACATCATCTCCGTGGTGCCAGAACTACTGGAGAGCCCGCTGCAGCACAGTATCATGAAGCGCGCACAGGCAAAGGGATTGCTGACCGTTACCGTGCACCACTTGCGAAATTGGGCTGTGAATGAATACGGGCAGGTAGACGACTACCAGTATGGTGGTGGAGCAGGCATGGTGATGATGCCGGAACCGCTGGCCAATGCAATTGAATTTTTGATGAAAGAAACTAAGTATGATGAGATCATCTACATGACACCCGATGGCGATCTTTTTAACCAGCCCACGGCCAACCAGTTATCGTTAAAAGAAAACCTGCTTATCATCTGTGGTCATTACAAGGGTATTGACGAACGCATCCGCCAGCAATATGTTACCAAAGAAATTTCAGTGGGCGATTATGTGCTTAGTGGCGGCGAGCTGGCGGCCGCAATTGTAGTGGATGCTATCGGCAGGTTGCTGCCCGGTGTCTTAAATGATGAAACTTCGGCGCTGTTTGATTCTTTCCAGGATAACCTGCTGGCGCCACCCGTATATACCCGGCCGGCAGATTTTCGTGGCGCAAAAGTGCCTGCTATATTGCTCAGCGGTGATCCAAAAAAAATAGAAGAGTGGCGCTACGAACAATCTCTCCAACGTACGCGCGAAAGAAGACCCGGCTTACTAAACGATTGATACGCTTCTCAACAATTATACATCAACTGATCTCTATTGAGGAAGAAAGGCACGTAGCAGACAATAGTACAGGAGTATCACCGCCAGGTTTAAAAGGATAGTCTTTTTCATAAGGTGGATATTTTGCACTACAGGTAAAGCACGCGCCGTGCCAAACCGTGCTTATCCACATAGGAGAAATACCTCTTCTTACCTGAAAAAGCAGCAGCAAAATAACCTTTCAACGGAGAATCAACCGCTTATAAAAAACGGGTACAGAAAAATCTGTACCCGTTTCTACGTCTTATAAAATGATATTCTCTAACAATAGCTGTTTTTATGCGCCAATAGATGCCTGTCGCTCATGTCCTTCTTCTTTTGCACGCGTTTCCATTTCGGCAAGTTTCTTTTTGCCATAGGCCAGGCGTGTAATCAATACAAACAATACGGGCACAATAAAAATGGCCAGCAGCGTAGCGGCTATCATACCGCCAAGCACCGTCCACCCAATGGTAGAACGTGCTACCGCACCGGCGCCTTCGGCAAAAGCAAGGGGCAATACACCCAGTATAAATGCCAGTGATGTCATAACGATGGGGCGTAACCGCAAATCAACTGCTTCCAGTGTAGCTTCCAATAAAGGTGTACCCCTGTCTACTCTCTCCTTTGCAAACTCCACAATCAGGATGGCATTCTTTGCCGCCAATCCTATCAGGGTTATCAAACCAATCTGTGCGTAAACGCTGTTGGTCAAACGCGGAATAAGGGTAAGCGTAAGTATCGCACCAAAGGCCCCCAGCGGAACCGCCAGCAACACAGAAAATGGTACAGACCAGCTCTCATACAACGCCGCCAGGAACAGGAATACAAAGACAATGGACAGAGAAAATATGATGATGGTACTGCTGCCTGAATTAATTTCTTCCCGGCTTAAACCTGAAAACTCATAACCATAACCAGCCGGCAATACTTTGGCCGCGGTTTCGCGCAAGGCCTGGATGGCCTGACCGCTGCTATAGCCCGGGCCCGCACCCCCATTTATTTCAGCCGTTCTGAAAAGGTTATAGTGAGATACCAGGGGAGCACTTTCGGTCACCTTATAATTCACAAGTGTACTGAGGGGCAACAGTGTGCCCGCCTGGTTGCGTACATAATATTTATCAAGGTTGCCAATGCCTGCCCTGAAGCCGGTGTCTGCCTGTGCCACCACGCGGAAATTGCGGCCGTAAATGGTGAAGTCGTTCACGTAGCGGCTACCAAGAAAGGTTTGCATGGTGCCATACACTTCCGATATAGATACTCCAAGCTTCTTACATTTTTCCCTGTCTACATCTACCTGGTAACTGGGGGTACGTGCGGTAAAGAATGAAAAGGCCCTGCTGATCTCGGGCCGCTTATTGGCCTCGGCAACAAAATTTTGCACCACGCGCTCAAACTGTTTTATATCATCCGTGCTTTCTTTTTGTTCCAGCTCAAAGGTAAAACCACCCGTCTGCCCAAGGCCTGGGATGGCAGGCGGCGATATCACAATAATATTTGCCCCGCGGATGGACGCAAATTTTTGTTGCAACGATGCAATGAGACTGCTTAGTTGCAATGATTTGTCTTTGCGTTCATCCCATGGCTTTAACTGCGTAAATACGGTACCGCTATTGGATTTTGATGCAAAGGTTACTACGTTTAAACCGCCCAGTCCCGCATAGTGCGCCACGCCGGGGGTATTTTGCAGTATGCGCATGATACTGTCCAATACCTGCAGACTTCTTGTTGTAGACGATGCTTCCGGCAATTCGTAGGTTACAAACAAACGTCCCTCATCTTCTGTGGGTATAAAACCGGTGGGCTTTGTCTTAAACAGGAAACCGGTGCCTACAAATATGCACAACAGTATGATGATGGCGTATGGGGTGGCCTTGATGGTCTTCTTAACGCCTGTATTGTATTTATCTGTTGTTTTCTGGAACCACCTGTTAAAACGGTAGAAGAACTGGTTGAGTCCCCGTGAGTTTTTATCAAGATGCATCGGTTTTAAAAACAGCGAGCAAAGTGCCGGTGTAAGTGACAGGGCCACAAACGCGGAGATGAGTACAGAGATAGCAATGGTAATGGCAAACTGCTGGTAAAGGCGACCCACAATGCCGGGTATAAACGCCACCGGCACAAACACCGCTGCCAGAATGAGTGCAATGGCTACAACGGGGCCAGATATATCTTTCATGGCCTTGGAAGTAGCCTCCTTGGCAGAAATGCCTTCCGTATCTATATAATGCTGCACGGCCTCTACCACCACAATAGCATCATCCACCACAATACCAATGGCCAGTACAAAACCAAACATGGTAAGTGTGTTAATGGTAAAGCCCAGCGGAATAAACAATGCAAATGTTCCGATGATTGATACCGGGATGGCCAGCACCGGTATGAGCGTGGCGCGCCAGCTTTGTAAAAAAAGAAACACTACCAGCGTTACCAGCGCCAATGCTTCCAAAAGTGTTATCACCACTTCATGAATAGACACTTCTACTACGGATACGCTTTCAAAGGGTACCACATAGTCAATATCTTTTGGAAAAGATAATTTAAGGTTTTCCATGGCAGCAGTGATACCCTTTGCCACATCCAGCGCATTACTGCCGGGTGCCTGGTAAACCAGCAGGTAAGAGGCCCTTTTACCATCTACAAAAGAGTTACTGGCATAGCTGAACTTACCGAGTTCCGTACGGGCAACATCTTTCAGGTAAACGATAGAGCCATCCTGCGGCTTTGTACGCACAATAATATCATTGAACTGCTGTGCGCTGTTAAGCCGGCTATTGGTAAACACCGTGTATTCAAAGGCCTGTGATTTGGATTGCGGTGCAGAACCTACCGAGCCCGCAGCAATCTGCAGGTTTTGTTCTGTTAATGCTGCAATAACATCATTGGGTGTTAAACCCAGCTGCGCCATTTTATCTGGTTGCAGCCAGACACGCATACTAAAATCATCAGCCCTTGTAAAGATATCGCCCACGCCGGATACCCGCAGCAGCGCATCTTTCACAAAAATATTGGTGTAATTATCTACAAAGGTAACGCTGTGGGTTCCCTGCGGTGAAAACATGGCCACCAGCATCAAGATACTCGGATTGCGTTTGCGCGTGGTAAGGCCCAGTCTTTTTACATCATCCGGCAGTTGCGGTGTGGCAATTCCCACGCGGTTCTGGATATCCAGCGCGGCAATATCCGGGTTGGTACCTACTTTAAGGTTTACGTTAATGGTGGTACGACCGTCACTGGTGCTATTGCTTTGCAGGTAGGCCATGCCCGGCGTACCGTTCACCTGTGTTTCTACAGGTGTGGTAACCGTTTGTTCTACCGTTTGCGCATCAGCCCCGGTAAAGCTGCCGGTGATTTGAACAATGGGCGGCGTTATATCCGGGTACTGGCTGACCGGAAGGTTTAAGATAGCCAGCACGCCCAGTAGTACTATTACAACGGATATTACAATAGCGGTTACCGGTCTTCGTATAAAAGTATCTGCAATCATCTAATTAAATTTCATTACAAGTTAGTAATACTCATTGCGGCGGCTGTGCAATGCAGGCTATAAGAAATACCTGTGTGCTGCACCGTTTAAGGCTTCATTGCCAGCGCATTTACTTGGGCCTAGCGGCACTGCTGTCTGTTGCAGGTTGCACTTTGACGCCATCGCGCAGTTTTTGTATGCCTTCAGTCACAATCTTATCATTCTGTTGCAGCCCGCTCTTTACAATAATCTTATCATTGATAACCTGGCCGGTAACAATTTTATGCTGCACCACTTTATTGCTATCGCCTACCACGTACACAAAGTATTCACCCATTTGTTCCAGCACGGCTTTGGCAGGTATCAGCAGCGATTGTGCATTACCGTTATTCCGAACGCGGATATTGCAACTCATACCGGCTTTCAGCATTTTATCTTTATTAGGAAACACCACCCTGGCCTTAATGGTACCCGTTTGCGGGTCTACAGCACGGTCTATAAAGGCAATGCTGCCGGGGTAAGGATAGATGGATTGATCAGGCAGGGAAAGGCGGAAAGTAGAATCCTTTTCAGCATTGGGTTTCTGTTGCAGGGCCAGAAAGCGTGTAATTTCTTTTTGATCTACTGCCACGTCTACAGCAATAGGATTATCAGAAGATAAGGTGTTGAGGATGGTCTGACCCGGCGATACCGCCGCGCCGAGCTTTACCTGAGAAATACCAATGGTGCCTTCAAAGGGCGCATAGATGGTAGAGTACCGTACGTTGGTTTGTACACTGCTAACATTTGCCTTGGCGGCTTCCAGCTGCATCTTTGAAGCCTGCAGGTCTGCCTGTGCATGTTCTACCGTTTGCCGCGCAATGGCGTCATTCTTTTGCAGCTCGGCATACCTGTCTGCATCCTGTTGCGCCTTGCCCAGGTTGGCCTTGGCTACGTTAAGGTTGGCTACGGCCTGGTTATAACTGGCCTGGTATTGCTGCTGATCTATGCTGTATAGCTTCTGTCCCTTGCTTACATGCTGTCCGTCTTTTACAAACACACCGGTAATATAACCGGCCACCTGCGGGCGCAGCTGCACTTCATTCAGCGCTACCACGGTGGCAGGGTATTCATCATAGTATTCTGCGCTGCCCTGTTCTACAGTATAGATTGCCACGGGTACGGGTGGTGGTGCCTTTGGTGCGTCTGCGGGTTTGCTGGAAGAACCGCAGGATGATAACAAGATGCCGCCTGTGCAAATGGCCAAGGCGGTGAGTGCATTCGACTTCATATATAACGATGATTTAAGCATATCTTTTTTAATATTGAACCGAGCCAAGCTCTCTTTGTACATCCAACTTGCTGCTGAGCAATTGGTAAAGAGCATTGGTATAGTTAACCTGCGCGCTGCGCAAATCTGTTTCAGCAAAAATTACATCCAGGTAGGTTTTAATACCGGCCTTATATTGCAATTGAATAGTATTGTACACTTCGGTAGCAATGGCAAGATTATCTTTCAGAATGGTATAATAAGTAAAATTTCCCTTGTAGGAAGCCAGCGCCTGTGCATAGGCAGCACTGATATTGTTTTGAAGTGAAATAATATCATAGTCTACCCGCTTCAGCTGCAACGTGGCCACTCTTATCTGCTGCACCCTTTTACCACCCTGAAAGATGGGAAAGGCAAGAGAGATACCGGCAAATGAGTTGGGGTAATTCTGGCCATACAGTTTCCCAAAATTGTCGTTCAGAAAATTGAGGTTATAATTGGCAAAGGCACCCACCGTTGGCAGAAAGCCCCAGCGATAATAGGTAAGGTTGCTGGCCTGCAGGCGCTGTTGTGTTTTCAGCTGCTGGTATTCTATGCGGTTATCATAATTAACACCCTGCGTGGTATCCAGCAAGGCATCACGTTCCAGTTGTGTGCTATCATAAACAAGGTTTAACGGCGCATTGGCCGGATAGCCCATCTGGTTTCTGAGGTTGGCATTTTTAGCCACCAGTTGTTCTTCGTTTTGCTTTTTCTGTGCCTTGGCATTGTTTAAGGCAATGGTGGCGCGTTTATAATCCACTTTATCAACAATACCACCCTGGTATTGAAAGTAGGCGTCTTTCAGGCTACGCTCAAGCCGGGTAAGCGTTTCATTGTCCAGGTCAATTTGTTTTTGCGTGAGCAGTACATCATAGAAGGCCTTGCTTACGTTCACGGTAATGGCAATTTTATCGCTGGTGGTTTGCTGTTTTGCCTGCCGCCTTACATCTTCTGCCGTGCGCCTGGCCAGCAACACATCTCGATTAAAAATGGCTTGTGTTAAACCAAACTGGCCATAAGAGGTGTTGTTTACGCCCAGCTTCACCGGGTTACCGCCAATGATGGAAGTCTGCACCTGGAAGTTGTGCTGCAGGTTATAATTGAAGTTCAGTTGCGGGTACCAGTCTGCCAGCCGGGTCCTGATTTGACCCTCGGTAATTTCTTCATCCAGCAAAGATTGTTGGATCTGCGGTTGGTGCACCAGCGCATACTGTACACAGTTTTGCAGTGAGGCGGCGGCCAGCAATGAATCGTTGCTGCTGCGCTGGCCATATGTAAGTTGAAAAAAGAGAAGTAAAAAGACTAAGCTCAGGTATCGTTTCATAATTATAAAAAAAGCAATGACAAATACAGGCATCTTCCCTGTCAGGAAAACGTACGGCAAGCAGACGATGTGGATTAGCTGAATGAATTGGCAAAGCTACTGATAGCAAAACAA
>DATJGC010000453.1:0-8212 GCA_035495345.1 Chitinophagaceae bacterium
AAGCCATGTGACACTTCATGAATTTTATCAATGTTGGCGGCAGCTTCAATAGTTGGCTTCAGCCCTTTTGTATTGAGTTTCGCAGCCAGTTCTTCTTCACTTACTCATGCGGTTTTTTTACGCGCTTGCATTAATCGTCTACCAGAACTCGTACTGCTAATTAATGTAGCAACAGCCCCCCTCAACCTCCCTACATAAAACTCCAATACCCGTGAATTTCTTCCAGGTGAATATTCGTCTCGGGCCAGTGGTTCAGGTTAAAGCCCGGCGCCTTTGCCAATACCTCGCGTGGCTGATCAAAGATAAATTGTTTTTTCTCCGCGTCAATCTCCAGTAACCTGAAAGGAATGGCAAAGTACTTTACACCAATGCCGAGAAAGCCCCCAAACTCAATTACGTAATACACAATTTCACCGGTATGTATGTTGAGCATAATGTCCTTTATCTCGCCCATATGCTCGCCCGCCCTGTTATGCACCTTATCGCCTATGATGGACGAAGCCGTTAAATGCTTTACCGGCAAATTGGGTAACAGTGGACCATTATTTACACCGGTTAAATTGTCTTTCTGCAGCTCATCGATATTATTTTCCATAAAAATGATTGTTGATAACTAATGATGTTTACTATTGAGCAGCTCATAAGATGAACCCCCTTATCGTACCAACTGAAATATTATGCCAGCTTTTGTTACTGATTTTCTGGTCGTAAGAAACGTAGGATAAGGGCTTCCTTCACGCAATTTTCAATGTACTAACACAGGATGGCTGTACCCCTTACGATTCCCAAATTGAGACTTGTGAATGAGTGTTCTTTCAATTGACGTCTTATTCCCGCCTTGTGGAGCAAAGTCTACATACTGCGACACTCTCGTTAAGTGCTTTAATAAAAGCTTGTGCAGGTAGTAAACATTGTAGCGCATTTTTTAAATAGGAACAGTTTTTGCCTATTGGCATAACATGTATACTAAAGGAGTTGATTTCATTTTACAACTGTTTTACCTTAAGAAAGATCGGCCTGAGCTGGCACATGATAGTAAACCCGTTACACCAGCCCGTCCATCTGCTGAGTTGCTATACCATAGAGAAAAGACAATTCAGGAATCAGCACCCAAACAAACGCACGCCACCGATTGGTACCTCAACTAGTATTGAGTCGGTACCAGAGAAGCTGGTATCACATCCGCTTTTTCGGATATTATCTTTACATTAATTCATCAACCCATGACAAATAGAATCTCTCTCCTCCTGCTACTTTTTATTACCCTTGTTTTTGGTGCCTGCTCCGCTTCTAAAGAGGGCAGGGGTATGAAACAAACCATTAACGGCAACTGGACACTCAAGACAGTAGACGTCCAAGGCATCAATACCCGTTTTAAAGCCACAGTATTTAACGAGGCAGACTATAACTGTTTTGTGGGCAGCAGCTGGAACTTTATATCCAACAATAGCATCGGTACCTATACGCTCGCACCCAATACTGGCTGCCCTTCGCTTACCAGAACTATCCGCTGGTCTATCTATGAGCCAAAAGGAGAAGAAAAAAGATTTCAATTCAAGCGACTTGACGATAAGCGCAACCCGGTAGACAACAACGATGGCTTCAGGCTCAGCATCGCCCAGTTAACAGCTACTGATATGCAGTTGACCTCTTCCATTAGCTTTGAAGGGAAGCCGGCTACCATTGTTTACAACTTTGTAAGAACGAACGGACAATAATTCTAAACTGTTACATTATGAAACATCGATTAAGTGCGTGGATATTTCTTGCAGCGGGCATTGCCATGATAAGTGCAGGCTGCGAAACCACCCGAAAAGCTAACAAGACACAGAAAGGCGCTGCCATTGGCACTGCAAGCGGCGCCGTAATAGGCGGCGTTATTGGTAATAATGTGGGTAACAAAAATAATACGGTGCTCGGCTCCATCATTGGCGCCGTGGTAGGCGGCGTTGCGGGCGGTATCATTGGTAATAAAATGGACAGGCAGGCCGAGGCCATCAAATCAGAAATTCCCGGTGCAGAAGTAACCAGGGTAGGAGAGGGTATCAATGTAGTGTTTAATGAAAAAAATCCGGACGGCTCAAAGGCCGGTGTTTATTTCGGCACCAATATGTCTAATATCAATGCTAATTCACAGCTGGCACTGGACAAGCTCGTAAAAGTATTTAAGGCTTACCCGGAAACCAATATACTAATTGAAGGCCATACAGACGATGTAGGCGATGCGGCGTACAATGAAACGCTTTCGCAAAAACGTGCTACAACCGTGGGCAATTATATAAAAGCTGCGGGCATCAGCGCTTCACGCCTCACTATTAAATGGTATGGAGAAACACAGCCAAAAGTAGATAACAGCAGCGATGCCAACCGTGCGGAGAATCGCCGGGTAGAATTTGCCATCACCGCCAATGATAAAATGAAGGAAGAAGCCGCAAGAGAAGCCGCTAATAAGAACTAGCGCTGCCGCTACTCAGGCTATTTATACTCATACATCATAACACCAGTACATAACAACGCCCGTCATTTGACGGGCGTTGCTTTTTGTAAGCTCTATCAGCCAAGATAGGAGATAATAATTCCATTAACCTCTTCCTGTAAATACTAAACCGGGGCAACCCGGCATAAAGCGCCTTGCTGCACCCGGTTTGGGCAAAATGGATTGTTCTTTTTCAGGATTACCTGGACAGCCGGCGGTATAATTTCGACAGCATCATTACGGTAATCACAATCGCGATGGACAGGCCAATCACGATGGCTACATCAGTGGGTAAAGTCGTTTTCATGAGTGTTGTTTAGCAGGCTTATAAATACAAAATCTATACCGGTTCAACTTTCCCCAGTTTGGGAGAGACAATCTGGCGAAGAGGGAAGTCTCCGGTTTTTAGTGCAGCTGCAGCACCGGTTGCAGGTACTTTTGCAAAACGCTTTCAATTTCATTGAGTTGAAACGGTTTGGATACAAAAGCATTCATCCCAACCGCCAGGCAGCGCTCGCGGTCCTCTTTCATAGCGTCTGCCGTTAAGGCAATAATGGGTATCATGGCGTGTGGATAGCCCATGCTGCGGATTTTTTTGGTAGCCATATAGCCATCCAGCACGGGCATATTGATATCCATAAAAATTAGGTCCGGTAATTCCATTTCTAACATTGAAAGCACTTGGGCGCCATCTGTGGCACCGTAGACCTCCATGCCCATTTTTGTAAGTATCTCCGTAATCAATAACATATTGATTGGATTGTCTTCCGCCACCAATACTTTGTTACGGACTGAAAATCTCTTGATGGATTGCGCTGATGTATTGCCTGACTCTTGCTGGGTATTTTCAAACATAGAAGAAAGCAAGGTTATCAGTTCCTGCAGCTTTACCGGTTTTGAAAGGAAGCGATGAATACCGCAAAGTTCCGCCGCTTCCTGTATCATGTGTTTCTCCAATGAAGACAACATCATAATAACCGGCAAAGGCATTGCCTGCTGTTGATTTTTTATTTCTTTAGCCAGCGCAATGCCGTCCATACCTGGCATCTGGTGGTCAGTTATTACCAGGTCAACCGGCCGCCCTTTCCTGCCCGCCGCTGCTAATTGCAACAGTGCTTCTTTGCCACTGCCGGCCACCGTGCACTGAATGGCCAGGTAGTCAAAAACGCCCTGCAATAGCGCACAATTGGTGCTGTTATCATCTACCACCAACACATGTTGCAATGCACCCAACTTGCGCGGCGGCAGGGCCGCTCTTGCATCCGTAACCGCCAGTGTAAGTGATAAAGTAAACACACTGCCCATAGCGGTCTTGCTTTGTACGGTAAGTTGGCCACCCATGAGCTCGGCAAGCTGGCGAGAAATGGTAAGCCCGAGGCCCGTGCCACCAAAGCGACGGGTAGTAGATGCATCCGCCTGCGTAAAACTTTCAAAGATGGCGGCGAGCTTATCTTCCGCAATGCCAATGCCTGAGTCTTTCACCGCAATGGAAATATTCATCCAGTTTTTTCCGGCCACTTCATAACTGCCAGCTGTAGCCGCAGCCTTGATAACTATTTCACCCTCATTTGTGAACTTAATAGCATTGCCAATAAGGTTCACCAGTATTTGACGTATACGAAGCGGATCTCCGCAAAATCTTGCCGGCAATGCGGGGTCTAACTGGCAAATCAGTTCAAGGTTTTTTTCCTGGGCTTTGATGGAGAGCATATCGGCGGTTTCTTCCAATATATCCGTAAGCGTAAACTCCACTTCATCAATGGCAAGTTTGCCTGCTTCCATTTTTGAAAAATCAAGAATATCATTGATGATGGCCAGTAAATTGTAGGCAGACTTGCTCACATTACTAAGGTAATCGCGCTGGTTTTTTTGCAGCGGCGTGGTAAGTACCAGGTCCGTAAAACCAATGATGCCGTTCATCGGCGTTCGCAATTCATGACTCATATTGGCCATGAAATCACTTTTTGCCATACTCGCCTCCTCGGCAGCTTCCTTAGCCATCATCATGTCGTGTTCAATGGCCTTTCTTTCAATGACGGCACCCATGGTAACTGCAAAGGAAGTAAGAATGGAAATTTCAGTAGCGGTCCACACCCGCGCTTTGCAGCAATCATGAAACCCTACAAAGCCCCAAAACCGGTTCATGGCAAACACAGGGATGGCCGCGGCCGATTGTATATTTCTTTGTTCAAACAGGGCGCGCAAATAGGGCGACTGTACATCAGCAGTGAGCTTTTGGAAAATTTCATTGTTCCTGAGAATATTGAGGACCTCGTCTAGGTTGGTGAGGCCCCGGAAACCAGGGTCGTCATAAACAACAGCGTCGTTTACACGGGTCCAGCGTAGTAACTGGTCTGTAAATTCCTCACCCATGGGCCCGGTCATGGTCTTGTATACATTGAACACATCTACCTGCAGGCGGTTGCCCAATAGCCTCACCGCCTTGCCAATGGCCTCATCAAAATCTTCATTGCTGATCAGTTCATAGGTAGCCAGCGCTGCGGCTTGTAAAAGCTCATCCTTTTTATGCAGGTCTTCTGCATTGGCCATTAGTTCCATTTCACTTCTGCGGAGATTGTCGCGCATAGACAGCAGCGCTTTACCCAGCGTATCCTGCGGCCCCAGCGGGGTAAACGGTATATTAAAGTTCCGGTTGCCGGTTTCCTGCGCAAAGCGGGCGGTCTCCTGCAGTTTACGTGACAGATGATTTACCGCTGCCATCATTTCACCAATTTCATTTTTGCCCCCTGGCTGATCACAGGTGCGCACCATACCTTTACCCAGGTCGCCGATAACCTGTCCGATGGTCCGCAACGGTAAAAGAATAATTTGTGCCAGGTACAATGATAATAAGATGGCGGTAGCCACCATCACCGTGGCCAGCACAGATATAACGGTGCGCAACAACGCTGCAGAATGTTTTAGTTCTTCATTCTTTTCATGCCGCATGCTTTTTAGCGATGCAACAATGCTGCTTACTTCAGTCAACAATGCATTACTCCTTGGCAATACTTCTTCTTCAAGCAGGGTTTCCGCTTCCATTCTGGCTACCACGTCGTCATAATTCTCAAAGTCTTGGAGAAGCGACATGATGGCTTTTTCTTTCAGCAGCACAGTGTCAAAAGAACGGGTAAGCGCTGCCAGCTGCTTTTTCAGCACCGGGTTGCGCAGCGCGGTAAAGCTACTGTCTAAGCGGGCTTGCAAAGAAGGGTAGGCGCTGCTATGCAATTGCAGCAACGCATTCCGGTCTTCCTGCCGGGAGCGCAGAAAGACCCAGTTGGTGGCATACATTTTTGATTGCGTAAGCAGTTGCTGGTATTCTTCCATTACCTGCAGGGCGGGGTCAATAACGGTGGATATATTTTCTGAGCGCTGCTTGTTTTTTTGCAGCGTGAGTAAGGTGGCAATGCCGTTAACAATAAATAAAAACACCAATAGCGAGAAGCTGATAAAAATTCTTTTTTTTATGCTGATGTTCATAGGGGTTGGTATTCAGGGTGCTTGCAGCCTGCATGGTATTGTCTTTTTTGGGCCTACCTTAACGAACTATTTTACCCAGCTGTAATAGTTCTGATGCAATGTTCATATTGCGTTCTTCAATGGTATTCTTATTAATCTCCAGCGTAAGACGTTCTGCCACTATAGAAAAGTTTATACAGGCGCCGATACGTGCCATTCCTTCGGCTTCTGTTACTATCAAAACCGGGCTGCCATTGGTGCGCCAGGCAATTTTGCGCAGGCTTGATCTTTCATCTTCACTGATAAAAAGTATATGGCAATTAAATACAGACGCTACAGAGGAAAATCGCCTGGTAATAATCCGGCGGCTACCGGCGGTTTTATTGCCAATGAAATTATCCAGCGCCTGTTTGATGGGTGAATCACCCACTATGCCGATGATAAAATCTCCGGTCTTTTTATCTTCCGGCCAATCAATGTACTTGGTAAACCGGTAAATAATATTGGCCTGGATATCATAACTATCTCCCTGTTGTGCCCACAGGGCGCCGGGCAGTAGCATTAACACCACAATTGCCGGAATCAACAGCCTGTTGCCACATCGGTTGTTCAGCCAGCTGAACCAGTAGCAAAAAGAGTGATTAGGACGGCTTTTTATCAAGATAGTTTAGGGCCAGGGAGTGGACAAGGCCTGCGAAGTAAACGTTTAACCAGGCATAAAATTTCAAAATAAGTGTTTTCCGGTGCGCTGATACAGGATACTGCCGCTTGATTTCCATTGCTGCCGGGAGAAAATCTGGCAGCCTGCTTTTATGCAACCTCGCCCCATGTACATTTGCATCCATGGCCGCAACAAACGCGCGGCTGCAGCATATGAACCAATACCAGCTTGCAGAAATCAATATTGCACGCATGAAGGGCGTAAACATCCAGGACCCGGTAATGCAGGAATTTGTAGACAATCTTGCCACTGTAAACACTATTGCAGAACAAAGCGAAGGCTTTATCTGGCGTTTAAAAGATGATAATGACAATGCCACCCAGCTAAATCCTTACAACGATGAACAGGTAATCATCAATGTGTCTGTATGGAGTTCTTTTGAAGCGCTGGAGCAGTTTATGTATCGCACGCTGCATGCAGACTTTCTAAAGAGAAGAAAGGAATGGTTTCACCGTTTTGGTAAAGTGTATACAGCCCTGTGGTGGATACCTGCAGGCGCTTATCCTTCGGTGGAAGAAGCCGTTGCGCAACTGGCTTACCTGCAACAACATGGGCCCTCTGCAAAGGTGTTCGATTTTAGAAACCGCTTTGCCCCACCGGGATCGGTTGCCCCGGCAGAAAAGTAGCAGTAAGAAACTGAGGGCTGCGCTCTCTTGTTTATTTCTTGCGCACCAACAGCGCATAAATGACATAGAGCCAGCCCAGCAGGCCATGAATGATGGCCCATAAAATAGATTTGTTGCGAGACCAGGAGATGACCACTGCAATGACCGTACCCAGCCCTACGCCGGGCGCTATATAAACCGGTTGTGCATAACCGTTACCATAGTAATTGCGGTCTACACAGGAGACCAGGAGTATCATCACCGGAACCAGGAAACAGAGAATTTTTTTCATGCAATACGTTATTTAGGCTGCTGCATAGATAAGGTTTTTTCGCCAGCCGGCGCCTGCCCTGCCACAGCAATGCACATGATATTCCAATATCCGTACCATTACGCGGCAGGGGGTATCAAATAATATTGGTTACTTTGCTGTATGACCAGAATCAAAAAAAGACGATCCGGCAAAAAGCGCACTGCCGATAGAAAGAAGGCCTCCACTGGCAGAAGAGGGGCCCGTGCGGTGAAAAAAGAATTGCAGACCAAAGAAAAGAAGCCCACCGCAGTAGCAGCTGAACCCACGCCTCTGGCCGGTAAAAAATTGCCAAGAACCAGCGGCAAAACACGTTCTGCAGGTGCCAGAAGGGTAGCCGTTAGTAAAATTGTAGCCAATACCAATAAGCAAAATGCCGCCACCAGGAAGCCGGGAGATGAAAAAGCCAAGCCAGCAGCCGGTAAAAAAACAGGAAAGGGTTTTGCCCCCTGGAATAAGCGTAAGCCAAGAAAAACTTCAGAAGAGTAAGGGCATTTACGGTTAAGCTGCTAACTATTTGCCGAGGTCTTTGATCATCCATACATCGCACCCAAAATGACCGGTGTTTCCCATGGGGCCGCTCAAATAACGAAACCCGAATTTCTCATACACGCTCACCGCCTTTTTTAGTTCGGGCATGG
>DATJGC010000454.1:0-8203 GCA_035495345.1 Chitinophagaceae bacterium
GCGTTCCTTACCATCCTGCGTAAATACAATCACGTCTGATGCTTTGAGCGACTTGGTATCACCGGTGTACTCACGGTAGGCTTTTGTATTGTCGTTGAACAGGAGCGTTAACCCGATGATAAGTCCCAGGCCAACCTGGCCAAGAATTTTAAACCATCCTGCCAGCCCGTCCTTATCCCCTTTTTTGTATGCCACGCCCTGTTGCTGCGCCATGCGTTTGGCGCGCAGCTTCAGGTAATCGTCTACAAAACCTACAATACCCAGCCAGATGGTAGATAAAATCATGAGGCGGATATAGGCTTTGTTGAGGTTGGCGAGCAATAACGTAGGCACCAGTATGCCCATGATGATGATCAGTCCGCCCATGGTGGGTGTACCTTTCTTCTGCTGTTCACCGGCAAGCCCCAGGTCTCTCACGGTTTCGCCTACCTGCTTTTTTACGAGGAAATTGATCAGTCGCTTACCATACAGCGAAGTAATGGCCAGCGACAATAATATAGCCAGCAATACCCTGAAGGTGATGAACTGGAACAATGCTCTACCCGGCACTGTTATGCCCTGTTGTTTAAACCATTCAAATAAGTGGTATAGCATGTTTATTGTTTACTTGTTGATACAGCCGGTGGGTGAATGCCATTCAGCGTTCATTTTCCCAGCAATTCAAATATTTTCAGCACCTCTTCCTTATCATCAAAATGTTGTTTCACACCTTTTATATCCTGGTATTTTTCATGGCCTTTGCCCGCAATGAGAATGATATCATCCGGTTTGCTAAGGCTGATGGCTGTTTTAATGGCTTCTCTCCTGTCTGCTATTGAAATTGTTTTTCTTTTTGCCGCCGTGTTGAGTCCCTGTTCCATATCACGTAGTATCTGCACCGGGTCTTCGCTGCGCGGGTTGTCTGATGTGAGTATTACCTTATCGCTATACCGGCAGGCTTCCGCCGCCATAACGGGTCTTTTCTTCTTATCGCGGTCTCCGCCGCAGCCAACCACGGTGATGATTTGCTCATAGCCTTTGCGCAACTGCTGAATGGTGGTAAGCACATTCACCAAAGCATCAGGTGTATGGGCATAATCAACAATGCCCATTACTTTTTCTTTTGCAGAGACGATATAATCAAAGCGACCTTCGGCGCCGGTAAGCACGCTGAGGCATCGGAGTACTTCATGTTTATCTTCTCCCAGGGTAACTGCCGCGCCATAGACTGCCAGCAGGTTATAGGCATTGAATTCTCCTATCATCCTGAAATGCACTTCCTGGTCGTTCACCAGCATTACCAGCCCGGTTAAGCCATTTTCAAGGATCTTGCCTTTAAAGTCTGCCAGGCTTTTGAGGCTGTAATAATATTTTGCCGCATGGGTATTTTGCAGCATAACGGTGCCGCGTTTATCGTCAAGATTGGAGATGGCAAATGCATGAGAGGGCAAACCATCAAAAAATGATTTTTTTACGCGTATGTATTCATCAAAAGTCTGGTGGTAGTCCAGGTGGTCATGCGTAATGTTGCTGAACAATGCGCCGGTAAAATGCAAACCTGCCATGCGGTGCTGGTGTATGGCATGTGAACTGCTTTCCATAAATACATGGGTGCAGCCCTGCTGCAGCATCTGTTGCAGCAGCTGGTTCAGCGTTACCTGGTCTGGCGTAGTATGCGTTGCAGGCAATACTTCTGCGCCAATATGGTTTTGCACCGTGCTGAGCAGACCGCATTTATACCCCAGTGCCGTAAACAATTTGTATAAGAGCGTTGCAATGGTTGTTTTTCCGTTGGTACCGGTTACGCCTACCAGCTTCATTTTTTCCGAAGGCTGGCCATAAAAATTATGTGCCATATGGCCGGCCGCGCTGGCGCTGTTCTCTACCTGCACATAGGTAACAGCGTTGTTGAGGTCTGCAGGAAACTGCTCGCAGATGATAACACCTGCCCCCTGTTCTACCGCCGTATTAATATAATGGTGACCGTCTGATGCAGCACCGCGGATGGCAATGAATGCAGTGCCCGCTTTTACTTTACGCGAGTCTATCTGCACGTCATTCACCAGTGCCTGTGTGTTGCCATGCACAGAGCGAATGCTCACCTTATATAATATATCCTGCAATATTGCCATAGCTGTTGCCTGCTAATTGAGTTCTAATTTTATCAATTGGTTTTTTGTAACGGGCTTGCCTGCGTCTATGCTTTGCAGTGTTACCCGTCCTCTTCCTTTTGCCATTACTTTCATGTGCATACCTTCTAAGAGGTAGAGTGCATCTTTTAATCCTAATCCTTTTACATTGGGCATGGTATTTTTTGCCATGGGTCTTGTAGTAAGGATGGGACTGCCATCTGTGCTGTACAGGCTTGTCCAGGGCTGACTGGCCGCTGAGTCTACATAAGCAATGTTCAGCTCCTGCAATACCTGTTTTACATCTGTTGCGGCGCCAGCGTAATAGAAGCCGCTGCTGTCTTTCTTCATGGCACCGGTGAAGTCTGCGCTGCTGCTATTCTTGATAGCGTATAACTTATCTGCCACTTCCCTGAATACGGGTGCAGCCACCAAACCACCCATGTGTTTTTCAGGGTGGGGTTTTGTTTTTATTACTACAATGCAACTGTATTGCGGGTGTTCAAAAGGAAAATAACCCACAAAGGATGCCTGGTAAACGCCATCATCATAACCCAGTCCTTTTCCGGCTACGTGTGCGGTACCTGTTTTTCCGCCAGCATTGTAAGGCGCATCTTTAAACACCAGTTTGCCGGTACCTTCTTTTGTTACGGCCAGCATGCATTCCTGTGCAGCATGTATCACCGCTGGCGTTGCAATATTTTCTTCTACTACTTCTGGTTCAAAGCTTTTTATGATGAGGCCATTGTCTTCTATGCGGTTGACCAGCCAGGGCTTTACCATTTTGCCATTATTTGCAATGGCGTTGTACAGGGTGAGTGTTTGCAGCGGGGTCACTTCAATGGCATACCCAAAGCTCATGGTTACCATGGCATGCAGGCCTTCTGTATTTCTTTTAATCTTTGGCAGTACGGGCCGTTCTTCTCCTACCAGGTCAATGCCGGTGCGCGCATCAAAATGATATTTGTGCAGGTACTGTAAAAATTTATCGGGTTGCGTGGCAAAGTTGTTATAGGCAATCCGGCTCATACCTACATTAGAGCTATGGGCAAAGCATTCTTTAATCGTTTCTACCGGTTTGGGCTGACGTTCTGCATCTGTAACGGTGCGCACGCCTACATAATCACTACCGGTGGCGCCTACCTGCACGGGGTCATTGATGGTGGCCTTGCCTTCACTTAATACTGCCAGCAGGGTGGCCAGTTTTATGGTAGAGCCGGGTTCAGTAGCGCGGAGGGCATAGTTATAATCTTCCCAGTAACCACCGTCTGGGCGTTTGCCCAGGTTGGCCATGGCCTTTATTTTTCCGGTGGCCGTTTCCATTACTATACAGGTACCGTGGTCGGCTTCATTCTCCAGCATCATTTTCATCAGCGCGTTCTCTGCTATGTCTTGCGTGTTTACATCAATGGTGGTGATGATGTCTTTGCCGTTCTGTGGTTCAATCTCTGATCCTTCTACGGGTATAAAGGCACCGCCGCTGATAAAACGAACGAGGCGCTGGCCTTTATCGCCCTTTAACAGGCTGTCGTAGGTTCTTTCAAGACCTACATTCTGGCTTACCAGTTTGCCGCTGGCATTGGTATAATCACGTGAAAGGCCAATGGTTCTGTTGGCCAGCAGACCGAAGGGGTTTAAGCGTTTGTTTCTTACTTCGGCAATAAAACCGCTTTTGTTACGGCCCTGGTTTACGAGCGGGAAGCTGCGCAGGGTCTTGTATTGTTCAAATGTCAGGTTCTTTTTTAATTCATAATAACGGTCCTTTTTGCGATAGCCTGCCTGCAATTCTTTTTTGTAGGCACTGGCTTTTTTATCAGCAAAAAAACCGGCCAGGGCCATGCTGAGAGAATCTACATATTGGGTAAAACGGCGACCGTTCTTTTCCCGCAGGCCATCTGCACCAAAGTCTATGTAGATATCAAAGTAAGGAACAGAGGTGCTGAGCATATCTCCGTCTTCGCTGAAGATGGTGCCTCGTTCTGCCTGCATGGGCATGAGGCGGGTATGGAGGCTATCACTTTTACTGCGCCAATAGCTACCCTGGAATTGCTGAATGTACACTGCCCTGCCAAAGATGCAAAGGCTGAGCACCACAATGCCAATGAAGCCGAGATAAACCCTCCATAATATGTCGTTCTTTACTTCCATGGGCGCTTTAACAAACTGTTTTCTGCTACGGCATGCTGAGCAGTCTATTGTTTTGCACTGTCTATTAAAATCATTGGCGGTTGCACCAGTTCTTTCAGATCTAGCGGCGCAACTGCTTTTGCAAGTTCACTTTGTTTACTGCGGAACATTACTTCACTCTTGAGTGATTTATATTCATACTGCAGTTCTTTTAATTCCTTACTGGTTCTATTGATATCTTTTACGGTATTGTCTGAGTAATGCCCGTTGTAGATGTATACCACGGCCAGAACGCTCAGGAAAAGGAAGTAAGGAATGTTCTTTACTATCCATTGGTACCTGAGCAATCGCTTCCAGTCTTTTTTTGCTTCTTTCTGCATCTCTTGCGTATTCGGTGTAAAGTGTGGTGCTTCTGCTGTTCCGTATTATTGCTGCTACTTGTTAGGGGATTGTTTCTGCTGCTGTATTATATTTTCTCGGCAATTCTGAGTTTGGCGCTTCTGGATCTTGGATTGCGTTTTTGTTCTGCGGAATCTGCGGTAATTGGTTTTTTTGTAATGATTTTTAATGCTGAGCTGGCGGTAACGTTTTCAAATGGATGTGTTTCCAATGCTTCAAAAGTTCCATGCCGAAAAAAATTCTTTACCAACCTGTCTTCCAGTGAGTGAAAGGTGATAATGGCTACCCGGCCGCCTGGTTTCAGCAATGCTGGTACCTGCTGAAGCAGTTCTCGCAGCGCACCCATTTCATCATTTACTTCTATGCGCAGGGCCTGAAATACCTGTGCAAAATATTTGTGGGGATTTCCTTTAACAACTGCATGCAGGGCTGCTTTAAAATTGTTGATGGTTTGCAGCGATGTGGTGGAGCGAACGGCTACAATGGTGCGCGCCAGGGTTTTGGCGTTGGTTACTTCACCGTAACGTTCAAACAGGCTGTGCAGCCTTTGTTCATCATAGGTGTTTACCACATCAAAAGCGGTGAGCGGCTGGCGCCGATCCATGCGCATATCAAGGGCTGCATCAAAACGGGTGGAGAAACCACGTGCCGGCTCATCAAACTGGTGACTGCTTACGCCAAGGTCTGCCATGATGCCATCTACCAGCGGAACATTGTGCAGGCGAAGAAAGCGTTGCAGGTGCCTGAAATTGTGCGGTATAAACAACACACGTGTGTCTGCGGGCACATTGGCAGCAGCGTCTGCGTCCTGGTCAAAGACAATCAGTTTTCCGTTTTCATTCAGGCGTTGCAGCAATGCGCTGGCATGTCCGCCACCTCCAAAAGTACAGTCTACGTATATGCCACCGGGCTGAATAGCCAAACCATCCAATGTTTGACCAAGCAGTACCGGTACATGGTAATCTCCCGAAAGACGATTGGCATTGGCTATGTCATGGTTGTTTTCCATTACCGTTGCTAATCTTTTTTCTTTGTCATTACCTTATTGTACAAAGAGCTGTAAGCTGCAGGCGTTAAAGTATCAAAGAACTGGTGGTACTTACTTTTATCCCAGATTTCTATTCTTTTTTTTGAGCAAGACAACACCACATCTTTTGTCAGCCCTGCATAATCTTTCAGGTGTGTCGGCAGCAGGAGGCGGTTTGCAGTGTCTAATTCTGCGGTTGCCAACCCGTAATTGAAATATTTCTTTAACTTCCGGTTGTCGTCGTCATGGTCGGGCAGGTCTTCAATTTCTGAAGAGACGGCTACCCAGTTCTGCATAGGATAAAGATGTACACAATCGTCGAATCCCCTGTTCATAACGAAATGGGTAGCTGGCCCCTCCGGCAACTGGCTGAGCAGTTTTGCGGGAAGCAGGAAACGCCCTTTGGCGTCCAGTGTAACCTCGTATTCGCCAAGAAAATGAATCATTTAGGAAAACTTGAACCGATTTTGACATTTATTGACACAAAATAACACTTTTTCACACTTTGCTGCCGATATTGGAGAAATTTAATTTTTCCACAGCCTGATTTTGAGCCAGATAGAAGCCCCAGCAAGGGTTTTGGACCACTTGATGTTCAAATATGTCGATTCCACTGTGAATAGACTGTGCATAACGGTGTATAACCTGTGAATGGGGGCTAAGAGGAGCTAAGAGGGGGAAGGAGAAAAAGGGGCTTTTGTCATGATTTTTTTTCGCACAGAGGGGCGAAGAGGGGAAAAGAGAAAAGGGGGTTATGCTAAGAGGCTGAAGGAGGAAAAGACTTAATGCTGCGCCCGCCGCCTCGTTGCGCCCGCCGCGTGAAACAGGTTTCGCACAGAGCAAGCGGAGTTAGCAGAGGTTTGAGGGTGTTGCGCTCGCTGCCTCGTTGCACCTCGCCGCGTGAAACAAACCAAGCAAAAGACTTTTACTTTTTACTTTTGACTTTTGACTTATTGATCTTAGCAAATGCTTTTTGAATTTTTACTTTTGACTTTTGACTTATAATCTAAGCAAACGCTTTTTGAATTTTGACTTTGAAGAATGAACATCCGCAATATCGCTATTAGCAACTATACCTATACGTTACCCGAAGAAAAGATCGCCCATCATCCATTGGAAGAACGCGATGCTTCTAAACTGCTCGTCTTCCAGAACGGTACCATCAGCAGCAGTACTTACCGGCAGCTGGATACTTATTTGCCTGCAGGCAGCCTGCTGGTATTTAACAACACCCGTGTTATTGCCGCAAGACTTTTATTTACCAAAACAAGTGGTGGTAATATCGAAATATTTTGCCTGGAGCCGGGCCCGGGTTATGCAGATGTGGCCAGCGGTATGCAAGAAAAAGGCAGCGTAGAATGGAAATGCCTGATTGGCGGCGCCAGCAAATGGAAACCCGGTCTGGTACTGGAAAAAACAATTGCAACAGCTGCCAACAGCATTCAACTGCAGGCCAGCTACGTTTCAAAGCAATCCGATTGTTTTATTATCAAACTTGAATGGCAACCCAGTCACCTGAGCTTTGCAGAAGTATTGGAAAGTGCGGGACTTATTCCGTTGCCGCCGTATATAAAACGCGCCGCTACCGAGGAAGATAAAGACAGGTACCAGACAGTATATGCCCGGCAGGACGGTTCTGTGGCCGCCCCTACCGCCGGACTGCATTTTACGCCACAAGTTTTTGAGAACCTGTCAGCAAAAAATATACGCATTGGTTTTGTAACACTGCACGTGGGCGCAGGCACTTTTAAACCGGTAAAAGCTGCTACCATGGAAGGCCATGATATGCATGCAGAATTTATACAGGTGCAAAAATCATTGATAGAAATGCTGCTTACCAGTGGCGACCGCGTGTATGCCGTAGGCACCACTTCAGCAAGAACCCTGGAAAGCCTCTACTGGATGGGCGTTAAAACGATATTGCAACCCGGCCTTACCGCACAAGATCTGCCTGTACAACAGTGGGAAGTGTATGATCGCCTGCAACAGCATGCGTATACGCGCCAGGAGGCATTGCAATCGCTGCTGCAATGGATGCAGGATAATCAACAAGATACTATTCTTACAAAAACACAATTGCTGATTGCACCGGGTTACCGCTTCCAAATCATCCGCGGATTGATTACCAATTTTCACCAGCCACAGTCAACCCTACTCCTACTGGTTGCTGCGCTAACAGGCAACCGTTGGAAGGAAATTTATCAATACGCGCTGGACAATGACTTCCGGTTTTTAAGCTATGGAGATGGGTGTTTGCTGGAAGGAAATTAAAGTCAAAATTCAAAAGTAAAAAGTAAAAAAGCGTTTGCAACGAAGACAAGTAAAAATTAAAAAGTCAAAAAGCTTTTGCTTAGACGGTTTCCCGCGGCGGTACGGCGGGGCAGCGAGCGCAGCTATTAAAACATCTTTCTCATCCTCATTTAACCCCAAACCTCTGTTAGCTCAGATAGCTCTGTGCGGAAATTAATTCAAAAGTAAAAAGCACTAGTGTCCGGTTAAAATAAGATAATGTGATAAAAAAAGAGGCGACGAAGCCTCTCTT
>DATJGC010000455.1:0-3427 GCA_035495345.1 Chitinophagaceae bacterium
ACAATATTACCTATCCCTGTTGGCCACAAACCATTAATACAGATCAATGCAGATCTCCGGAAGAAAAATAGAAAGGCAGCAGCATACTGGCTTTTTCAATGACGATTACCTTGCCTTCCATGCCACCAAGTATCAGTCGGATGGGATGATGCACGCGCTGTTCATATTCCTGCAGGCTCTGACGGCAGATGCCGCAGGGCGCTATTGGATGTTCGCTTTTTACCGTATTGCTTCGGTAGCTGATGGCCAGTGTTTCTATCGGTATATCCGGGTGCAGGGTGGCCGCAGTAGACAATAACACGCGTTCTGCACAGATGCCCACCGGGTAGCTGGCATTCTCCTGGTTGGTGCCTTTTACAATATCACCATTCATTAACCTTGCAGCCGCACCTACCTGAAAATGTGAATAGGGTGCGTAAGCCATTTTAGAAGTGTCTTTGGCATGTTGCAAGAGCCAGGCATCTTCCTTGTTTAAATCGTCTATTGAGTTGTATACGTCGTAAGAAAATGAATACGTGCTTTTTTTCAAGGTGCAATGTTTGAGGTGTGCAAAATTAGCATGATCCGGGCAGCAAAGCACTCAGTCACTGTTAAAGCTTTCATTCAGCATTCAATGAGAAAGAATTTTTCCCCCTCAAATAATGCTTACAAACGCTCCTTCCCTCTTTTATCTCTTAGCCTAATGGATTCTCCTGAACAACCTGCTCCACCTGATGCCATGCTCCCAGCTCATCCATATCAGCCATGCCTCTCCTACCACATGATCTTCCGGCACAAAGCCCCAAAAGCGACTGTCCTGAGATCCATGGCGGTTATCACCCATCATCCAGTAATAATTCATCTTAAACGTATACTGGTTAGTGGCTGCACCGTTGATGTAGAGTTTACCATCCTTCCATTCTGAAGTATTGTGTTCGTATACGTTGATGATCCTGCTGTAAATAGAATAATTCTCTGGTGTAAGCGTAATGCTGGCATCTTTCTTCGGTACCCATAGCGGGCCATAGTTATCTACCACCCAACTGGTATGAATGGTATCATACGGAAAACTGGTCCGGCCCGGTTCCATATGCACTTTAATGCTGCTGGCAAGTCCGCTTTTCAGCATCTTTTCCTTTGCATCCCAGGTAAGTAAAATGGTATAACTGTTCTTTCCTTTTTCGGGTCTTGGTATCAATTCAGATTTTTCCTCGTCTACATCATATTCTTCCTTCATCAATGCAGGGTCCAATGCCTGCCCCTTGGTCTCTACATCATAATACATTTCTGATTTGGGCGGAAAGGGCACTGCTGCACCATTGATAAACAACACGCCGTCTTTCAACTGCAATGAATCTCCTGC
Source organism: Chitinophagaceae bacterium (assembly GCA_035495345.1). GTDB lineage: Bacteria > Bacteroidota > Bacteroidia > Chitinophagales > Chitinophagaceae > JACMLD01. The sequence goes on from DATJGC010000455.1 coordinate 1,343, forward strand.
AATGGCCACACAACGTTTTACATAGTTCTCCCTTTTATCTACGGGTCTTACTACCAACGGAAACTCATCAGGGTTCTCTAAAATATATTTCTTGCCGGCCTCCATATTGCCATTGCCAAAACGCGTGGCTGCGGCATAATAAGGATCGGCCGATAAAAATTCTTCTTTATTGATCATGGTATCACCGGCCGGGAAATTAAATACCACAATGTCATTGCGTTTTACCGGGCTGGGAAACCAGCGTGTGTAAGGAATTTTTATCCATTCTACATAAGAACGGTTAAGGCTGCCCGGCAACGTAGCGTGTACAAAGGGCACCGATAAGGGCGTATTGGGTATACGCGGGCCATAGGTTAACTTACTTACAAACAGAAAATCATTGATGAGCAATGTTTTTTCCATTGAACCGGTAGGTATGGTATAGGCTTCAAACACAAATGTGCGTATGAGTGTAGCGGCAACAATGGCAAATACACCGGCGTCTATCCACTCCCGACTGGCAGATTTTTTATAGTTCTTGCGCACTGCTTCCGGGCCAATGTAACGGGTGTCTTTATGACTGCCCAGGTACGGAAAATAGAACATGGGCAGAAAAGCGGCCAGCGCGTGTGCACCCAATGAAAATTTGCCAAAGAGTTTTACCCATTCTATAAAAATGCCCATGGTGATAAACCAGCCGGCTACGGGTATCAGCTGAAGTATGGCCCAGTAGGTGGGGCGCTCGGCTTTTTCCTGCATTACCCAGGTATTGTAAAAGGGCACAAAAGCCTTCCAGCCCGGAATACCGGCCTTTAAAAACAATTTGTACAACCCGTAAGAAGGCAGCATAACCAGTAGAAAAGCAATGAGGTAGATAACAAAAAGATCGTGTGCGGGCATTGTGCTCATTTTAAATTCCGGCAAAAATACCATTCTCCGTTATATGACACTAATCTAATAATGCCTGCAGAATGGGCTAAAAACAGGGTATCAGTCGCCCTGCCAGAATAAATATTACAATCAGCCGGAAAAATATATTTTTGACCAGTTTACACAACAAGCAGCGCGGGAATCTGTTATGAGGCTTAACCCGGCAAGTGGCTGCGTCTTCATTGCCAAAGGATAACCCTGTTTGTAAACCAATACTTGTAAACCTTTTGCATGCATCATTTTACCATTCGTGATGTTGAAAACCTGAGTGGCATCAAAGCCCATACGCTGCGTATGTGGGAGCAACGTTACGGGCTCTGTGTTTGTAAACGCAAGGAAAGCCTGCACCGCTATTACGATAATGAGGATCTGAAGCATATACTGCGCATCAGCTGGCTCTACCATAATGGCTACCGCATCTCAAAGATTGCGGCCATGAGCCATGGAGAAATTAACCAGCTGGCTACACAAACCTTTAAGGCAGATGAATACGAGGTAATGGTAAACCAGCTGGTAGAATGCGGACTGGATTACAATGAAGTGCTGTTTGAGAAAATACTGCGGCAACTCAGGCAATCCATGGGGGTGGAAAAAACCATGGAGAAAGTGATCTATCCCTTTTTATCAAAGATTGGTTTGTTATGGATCACCGGTCATGTATTGCCGGCGCAGGAACATTTTTGCAGTCACCTCATACAGAAAATGATCATTACGGCCACCAATGAACTGCCGCCGCCGAAGTATCCTGATTGTCGTGTCTTATTATTCACTCCCCGCGGCGAAATGCATGATCTGCCATTGCTGTTTGTTCAATACATCATTAAGAAGAAAGGCGCCAGGGCATTGATGCTGGGCCGCAACAGCACAGAAGAGATGCTAGCCTACTGCTGTGAACACCAGCAGGTAACCCATTTGTATTTTCATTTCATCACCAATTTTACCAATGACGATACGGCCACGTATATCGGGCAACTGTCTAAGCAGTTTCCAGACAAACAAATATTGGCTTCTGGCACTGCCCTGCAGGGCGTTACGGATTTGCCTGCCAATGTACGCGTCTTGTACAGTCCGCAGGATGTGATAGACCTGCAGTTACCGGGTTAATGGAAGAACAACAATCACTGTTGTCCGGTTAATCTTTTAATTGATCGGCCTCAAAGCCGGCCGGGCTTCTCA
>DATJGC010000456.1:0-3026 GCA_035495345.1 Chitinophagaceae bacterium
AAATGTTGCCAGGCCTCGTCGGCACCGCCGGCATTAGAGCGAAGATCGAGCACCAGGTTGGGGGTGGTATCCAGCAACGCTGCATGTACTGACAGCATAGAATCTATGCTTTGCCTGGCGTTGCCGCCAAAGGATCCTATACGCATATAAAAAGTGTGCGGGCTCAGCTTTGCCGCGTTCAGGTTGGGCCAGGAACTCCACTGTTGCATTTTGGGATATGTGGTTGTAATTTCCTTGCTGCTGCCCATTCGTATCCAATCGCCGCCTATCTTGTTTTTATTATCCCACAACAAAAAGTTTTCAATTTTTGGCCGATGATTGCGCATGTATAATAGCCCGGTGAGCAAACTGTCATTCACGCGTTTGCCTTCAAACTTAATCATCCCTTTCTTCCAGGTAGGTATTTTTGATGTAAGCACAACGCCAATATAGTCGTGCAGAGGGGTACTGTCTTTTATTACAGCAATGCTGTAAAGGGTATCAGTCGTAAAAACATAGTTGCCCTCCCATGAGGCAGACGCACTGCCAACGTTGAATGCTTTGTTTGAAAGTGGATACAGGGGACGCTTGCTGATATAGTCTGTGTCTGTCTTGTACGGATCCGTAGCCAGGCTAAAGCCAAGATGATGGCTTTTGAAGAGGTCAAGGTATTTGTTGATGATGAGCGGACAGTTGTCGCTGGAAAAACGATCGCGGGTAAGTTGTTGCAAATCATCGGCGGTTTTTTTATACACTTCCGGGGAGAGGGCCTTTACCCGGTCTGCAAAACCAGCAAAATTCTTTTCAACAATATTCCGGATATGAATAAACTCTTTCTCGCAATTACAGGATTGTGCATGGCTGATGGCAGCGCAGAAAATGCCGCATGCGAGCACCAAAAGTTGTTTCATGTTACCGGGGTTTACGTTAGCTAAAAGTAGCGAATAAGGTCGTTGCCATCGCAAATCTGGTGGAAATAATCAGGCATTTTGCTACGCCAATTCGCTGGGGCAGGTTTTTGCAGGTGGCCGGTAATTGCCACGCTTGATCGGGCAGGTGATTTGCGACTATTGCAGGGCTTGCTTTCTTTCCTAGTCATAAAATAGTTTTACCAAGGTGCAACAAAGCCGCTAATAACCTGGTTAGCGGCTTTGTTGGATGGTAGCCCCTGGCATTTATTTGAAAACCGGGGCATAGTCTTCTACAAACTCTTTAAAGCGCATCGGTTGTCTTTTCATTAACTGCTCGAAGTCTGTTGTTACGGTTGCAAAATAGCCAGCCTTGATAAAACTGTATAGGATGGCCATGAAATTAACAATTACCGGAGGTAACCCATAGCCCAGCAGGGTGGCTTTGTATGCTTCCTCTGCAGGGTTGAGATTGTTCACTTTATACCCCAAAACGCTGGTAAAGATATTCGCCATTGCATCATGGCTTAAAGCTTCAGGGCCGGTAAGGTTGTAAATTTTTGATGAATGCTTTTGGGTATCGGTTAAAATTTCCCCCACCGCGGCCGCTACATCTCTTACATCAATATAAGAAGTTTTGCCATCGCCGGAGGGCAGGTAAATGGCGCCACCCTTTACCGCCGCCAGATCGTAATTGATAAAGTTTTGAAAAATGAAGTTCGGTCGTACGATGCTGTAGTCAATCCCAGCATTGCTTACCTCCAGTTCAGCTTTGTATAGGGCGCCTTCTTTGTTGGCATCCGTTCCTAATACGGTGCTAAGCAAAATAAATTGCACACCTGCACTTTTTGCCTTTTCCAGAAAAGGTTTTATTTGCGCCGGAAATACATTGGAATTGGGCGGACTGACAAGATAAATGGCGGTTACTCCATCAAACAAACCCGTAAATGAATTTGGGTCTGCCCAGTCAAAGGCAACTACCGATACGTCCTTACTAAATTGCAGATTGATTTTGTCTGCCTGCTGCCCTGCGGCCTTGAAAGGGATCTTTTTTTTCTGAAGCTCTTTTGCTACGTGGCTTCCAAACGTTCCTGTTGAACCTGTTACTAAAATCATACTGAAATACTTTTTGTGGCACAAAGAAAACTGCATTAGTTTATTTTTGTAACTTGTTACCTTTTGGTAACCGGCAAAATTGTGGTAACCTTCAAGTAACTAAAAGACCAATCATGCCTGATTTCAAAGAGATAACAGATTGTCCAATGACAGCAACACTTGCGTTTATTGGGGGCAGGTGGAAGACAATCATCCTCTATACTTTATCGCCCGGCACGCGCCGGTTCGGCGAGTTGGCTGTTCGAATTCCTGCCATTTCCCGGAAAGTATTAACACAGCAACTCAAAGAATTGGAAAACCATGGACTTGTAAAGCGTGTTCAGTTTAATGAAATACCACCGCGAGTAGAATATTCCATCACCGAGCTGGGAAGCAGTCTCAGTAAAGTGTTGAAAGAAATGGAAAACTGGGGTATTGAAAAAGGCGTTGGCCTCTTAAAGGAAAAATAATCGGGTCAGGTAACGATCCAATACTCCCCGGATCTTTTTACGCTGGGCAGCTTTCTTCAATTGAGATAAGAAACTACATCAACCTACTTTTCTGAACATCGTAAACAGCTGTGCTGCCGGGCGATAATATCATCCAGCAGCGGTGGGGTAGTGGCGTTTTAACCTTGCAGGCAGGTGGTAAAGGTTTACGCATTGCCGTGGACCCTCATACTGCACATGTTAGCTATAGTACGTTCAATTCTGCCATAGGTAAGTCTTCAAAATAAAGAGTGTTAGATAGTTGCAGCTGATGGAGACGACCTGTTTTCGGGCTGGAGTTTACGGTCAATGTCTGTCAAGCAAATTGTGTGTTGAGTAACTCAATAATCGGTCAAAGTATTTAAAACTCCCCTGGTTCCCGATAATTGTGCATTTGGATTTATAATGGCCTTTTATATTTTTCTTTATGTACACAAATTCTATATCATATGCTGTAATATTTACCTTATTTACAATTGAGTCATATCTAAATATAGATTTTTCTGTAAGTATTATATTATTGGGGTTTTCTTATCTATCAGTCAACATTTTAAAA
>DATJGC010000457.1:0-6422 GCA_035495345.1 Chitinophagaceae bacterium
TCCAGACTTCGTATTTCTATGTTCTTCCGGGTCTCTGACCTGCTTAGCAATCACTTACTCAATCTGCATCAGCATCGATTCCCTTCTCGCCTTAAGCCGTCAGACCAAGGGTCAGACGGGGATCGCTGCTCGTTCGCTAAGAACTGCATCGACAAACTAAGAACTAAGAACTTTGAACTATGAACTTCTAGCAGTATTCACCCAAGCCAGTACAAACCCACTGAACAATTTGGCGCGCACGGTGAAGTAACGCATCTCTTCCTTGGTAAAGAGAAATGGCAGAGAGATAAGATCATCGGCGCCAAAGCCAATGCTACCCGTTAATTGCATGTGCTCGCGGAAATCCATCTGCCCGTCTCCATACCATTTAAAAATAGTTTCCTTGGCGCTCCAGATCATGGTGAGGAATTCCTGCTCAATTTTTTCTTCCAGGTCAAACTGCTGCAGGAAGGCGCGGTATTCATCGTTTAAAAAAACCAACTCGTCGGCATTGGTGAACTTGTGTTGTACGCGTTTGATCCTGTCCGTTACCAATTCAATGTCTATGCCCACGCGTTCCTGTGTACTTACAATGGCCGCAGCATAATCGCCACAATGAGAAATAGAAAAATGATAGGCTTCGTTTTCAAGAAAGGGCTTCCTGGTATCTGCCACCAGTATTTCCTGCAAGGGAAAGTCATCAAACAAAAAAGCCAGCAGGTAACGCCCTGCAAGATGCTGCAATCTTTTATGCGGGTGAGAAACGTCTTTCTTTAACGGTACCCGTTGCAGAAAAAAAGAGGGCGGCTCCGTAATATGCCATACTGCCAACCTTGTTGTTTCGTTGATATTATGTTGATAAACCAGTGCCAATTAAAAGATTTAAGATTTAGCTTGCAGATTTAACACTAATTTCCTGTTCATCAAAACTTACCTGCTACAATGATTTTGTCGGATACAAGGATACTGGAAGAAATTGAGAAGGGCACCATTAAAGTAGAACCTTATTCTCGTGCATGCCTGGGCAGTAATTCATATGACGTTCATTTGGGCAAATGGCTTGCCAAATACAAAGACGAAATACTGGACGCAAAAAAACACAACCAGATAGAATACTTTGAAATTCCTGATGAAGGATTTATTCTGCAGCCACAGGTCTTTTACCTCGGCGTTACGCAGGAGTATACAGAAACTCATGCGCACGTGCCCTTCCTGGAAGGCAAATCATCTACCGGCAGGCTGGGCATAGATATACACGCCACCGCGGGCAAGGGAGATGTGGGTTTTTGCGGTAACTGGACGCTGGAAATTTCCGTTAAACAACCCGTGCGCATCTATAAGTACATGCCTATTGGCCAGCTCATCTACTTCCCGGTAGAGGGAGAAATTGAAATAGCCTATAACAAGAAGAAGGATGCCAAATACAGTGGCCAGCCCAACAAACCCATTGAAAGTATGATGTGGAAGAATAGTTTTTAAGCGCCATTCATACCGGCCGTTACGCATTCAATTGCCAGATAGTGTAGTTTAAAATGGCCGCAAAACTCACCCAGCTGATATAAGGTACCAGTAACCAGGCAGCGGTTTTGTTGATCCTGCTAAAGGCAATAATGGTACAAAGAATGGCTATCCATAACACAATGATCTCCACAAAGGCCCAGCCCATCTGGTGCTCCCTGAAAAAAATAAACGACCAGAAAAAGTTGAGGGCAAACTGTACAATAAAGATGATCATGGCCCAGCGCTTGCCATCTCCAGCACCGGGAGACTTCCAAATAAGATAAAACGCAATACCCATCAGCAGGTACAAGGTGCTCCAAACCGGTGCAAACAACCAGTTGGGCGGGTTCCACGATGGCTTTTGCAGATGAACAAACCAGGTTTGTATTTCCGGGCCCGTAAAGATACCGCCGAGTAAACCTATCCCTACGGTAGCAGCAATGGAAATAACCAGTTTTACAGTATTGCTCATAACAAAAGTTTAGTTGTACTACAAATTAGCGGCGCCGTATTTCTTATAATAAGCCACCAGGAACGCCATTACCTCATTATAACTCCTGATACCTGCCGGTTGTTCATTGGCTTTTAAATACTGGCCATACAGCTTCCTGATATAGGGCTCCAGCGGGTTTTCATAGGCGGCATAAAAAGCCTGCAACTCCTGCAAATCTTTTTTTACCTGCTGGGGCTTTGTTTTGTTAAGTGCCAGCGCCCGCACACTGTCTCTTACATAGAGTTCACGGATGCCGTAATTGTACAGATCGAAGTACACAGAATAGGTAAACGAAGGATCCGCACTGCGTTTACCAGATAAATAACCTGCAAAATTGGCCTCGTTCTCCTTGGCATAGCCCAGTTGATGACCAATTTCATGACAGGTGGTGAAAGGTTGCACAAAGAGCGGCACGGTAGTATTTACCTGCGCCTCGCCGGTAAAGGGATTGTAATAGCCGGTATAGCCAAGGTAATCTCCCAGGTAACTGAAGAGCGAAGGCTTGATGCTTTTTGTCTGGTACTGAAGATGCGCATATTGCGTCTTTGCCGCCTGGTAATCATTGTAGGCTTCCGTAAAAAGAACGGGCTTTTTGCGCAGTTGCTGGCGGGTTTGCAGCGCCGGTACATGTGTACTATCCAGCCGCGCAACAATAATCTGCAATACGGTATCCAACTCTTCCGTGGTATAGGGTTTCATCTGTAATTGCAACTGCTGCGCCGTGCCCATGCGGTTATAGTTTAACCCCCATAGCACGTTAAAAACAGCGTATACAAGCAATGCATAAAAACCAATGCTGCGCAGCGCATTCCATACATACCCGCGCTGTACCCGCTTCTTAAACAAATCACGTATAAAGCGGAACAGTTTTACCAGCAGCAAAATAGCCACGGATCCATAGAGCAGGTCGCCCACACTAAAGGGCAGCCAGCCAAAGAGCAGTCGCAATGCGCGACTGATAACAGGATACATGCCAGTGGAATAATACTTTTCCACGGCCAGCGGAAACGAGGAAAATATTTTTATACAAACTACCAGCAACAGGATAATAAGCCAGGCCTTCCAATTCTTATGCATATTGTCAAAACTAAAATCTTTCTTCCACACCCAGCCGCCTTTTAAGGGCTGCTTTTTATAACAAAAGAAAAAAACTAATTTGCCCGCATGAACAGCATGCAAAATAAAAATGAGGAAGCCATGCAACCGCTGATACAGCAGTTGCACGAGCGCTTTAGTGTGGTGGCCATGGGTGGCGGTAAGAAGCAGGCCGATAAACAGCATGAAAAAAACAAACTCACCGCGCGTGAGCGCATTGCCTACCTGCGTGATGCGGATACCCCGTTTATTGAAATAGGTGCATTTGCAGGTTATGAAATGTATGCAGAATATGGTGGCTGCCCCAGCGGTGGCACCGTGGCAGGCATTGGCTATGTAAGCGGGCGCCAATGCGTAATCGTTGCCAATGATCAAACTGTAAAGGCGGGTGCCTGGTTTCCTATTACGGGCAAAAAAAACCTGCGCATGCAGGAGATAGCCATGGAGAACAGGTTGCCGGTCATTTACCTGGTAGACAGTGCCGGCGTCTTTCTTCCGCTGCAGGATGAAATATTTCCGGATAAGGAACATTTCGGTCGCATCTTCCGCAACAATGCCATCATGAGTGCCATGGGCATTACACAGATTGCCGCAGTAATGGGCGCCTGTGTGGCAGGCGGTGCCTACCTGCCCATTATGAGCGATGAAACGCTGATGGTAGAAGGCAATGGTTCTATCTTCCTGGCAGGGCCCTACCTCGTGAAAGCCGCCATTGGTGAAGACATAGATGCAGAAACGCTGGGCGGCGCGGCCACGCACAATGCCATCAGTGGTATTGCAGATTATAAATTTGCCACTGAACAGGAATGCCTCGACCAGGTGAAAAAAATAATGGCCAAGCTGGGCAAAGCCAATACCGTTACCGGTTTTAACAGAAGCACCGCCCGCGCGCCAAAAGGCAATGCAAAAGATATCTACAACATTCTCTCAGAAAATAATACAAAGCCCTATGATGTTACAGCACTGATAGATTGCCTCACCGATGAAGGAAGCTTCGACCCCTTTAAAAAAGATTATGGCAAAACCATTGTCTGCGGTTATGCAAGAATTGGCGGATGGGCAGTAGGCATTGTGGCCAACCAGCGGCTGATTGTAAAAAACGCTAAGGGAGAAATGCAATTGGGCGGTGTTATCTATAATGACAGCGCCGACAAAGCCGCAAGGTTTATCATGAACTGCAACCAGAAAAAAATACCGCTGCTTTTTTTGCAGGATGTAACGGGTTTCATGGTAGGCTCACGCAGTGAGCACAGTGGTATTATTAAAGATGGCGCCAAGCTGGTAAACGCAGTGGCCAATTCTGTAGTACCAAAAATTACCATTATCACCGGCAATTCTTTTGGTGCAGGCAATTATGCCATGTGCGGCAAGGCCTATGACCCCCGCTTCATCTTTGCATGGCCCACGGCAAAGCTGGCTGTAATGGGGGGCGACCAGGCCGCAAAAACTTTATTGCAGATACAGGTAGCAGGTCTTAAGGCAAAGGGCAAAACCATTACGACAGAAGATGAACAACAATTGCTGGATGAAATTAAAGGACGGTATGAGCAACAAACCAGTCCTTACTATGCTGCGGCTAGGCTTTGGGTAGATGGCATCATTGACCCCGCAGACACAAGAGATATCATTATTGAATCATTAAATGCCGTGAGTCATAACAGCCAGCTGCCACCATTTAAAACCGGTGTGTTCCAGGTATAACAATATGCCGGCAGATTACAATACCACCATAAACTTTTTTTGACAATGACCATACCCATTTACCAGGCAGATGCTTTTACCACTTCGTTGTTTGGCGGTAACCCCGCGGCTGTTTGTCCAATCAAAGAATGGCTGCCGGATGAGCTGATGCAAAAAATTGCGCTCGAGAATAACCTGAGTGAAACGGCGTTCCTGGTAGCCGATAACGGAAATTACCATATTCGCTGGTTTACGCCCGGTACTGAGGTAAAACTTTGCGGCCATGCCACCCTTGCATCGGCCCATATTCTTTTTACCGTGCTGGGGCATAAAGGCAATACGGTTACCTTTCATTCTAAAAGCGGCGATCTAAAAGTAACGCGGAACGACAGTGGACAACTGACACTTGATTTTCCTGCCAATCCCCCTACCCCTGTTACAGCCATACCGCCCGGTATCTTTGAGGGATTGGGCATAGATGCAGCGCCGGTATTCAGCACCTCGTTTGATTATATGGTGGTACTGCCATCGGCAAGCGCGGTGGAAGCGCTGAAACCAGATTTTAAGACATTGGCACAAACACCTTGCCGTGGCGTTATTGTAACAGCGCCGGGGAATGAAAGTGATTTTGTATCACGCTGTTTTTACCCGCAAAGCGGTGTTGATGAAGACCCGGTAACCGGTTCGGCACATACTATCATGGTGCCTTACTGGGCTGAAAAGCTGCAGAAGCAACGACTGAGTGCCATACAGCTCTCAGCAAGACGCGGCCACCTGGATTGTACACTGGCGGGTGACAGGGTACTCATGAGCGGGTTTGCTGTAACGTATCTGAAAGGCGAAATTGAGGTGTGAAGGCTTGCGTCATAACGTTTATCCATAACCTATAATAATATTGGCTGCCCGTTGGCAGCTATTAACTCATTAGCCAATGTCATTAGTCATTTATACAGACGGCGCATCACGCGGCAACCCCGGCCCGGGCGGTTATGGTGCTATCCTGCAATGGGGCAATACCCAAAAGGAGCTGTCTGCAGGATACAGAAAAACCACCAATAATCGGATGGAACTAATGGCCGTGATTGCGGCACTGGAGGCCCTAAAGAAGGAAGGCTTACAAATTACTATTTACAGCGATAGCCAGTACGTGGTAAAGGCCGTAGAACAGGGTTGGCTGAAACAATGGATTGCCACAGACTTTAAAGGCGGCAAGAAGAACAAAGATCTCTGGATGCGTTTTTATGCACTCAGCAAAAAGCATCAGATAAAATTTCAATGGGTACGCGGGCATGCCAGCAATGCCCTGAACAACCGTTGTGATGTACTGGCTACCACTGCGGCAGACGGCAGAAACCTGCTGATTGATGAAGGTTATGAAGCCCTGCAGGACGCATAAAAAAAGCCAACTGCGGTGGCGGTTGGCTCTTTGCTGCTAACAATAGAAAATATTATACATGCGCGGTTTTGACAGAAGCCTGGCGGTTATTTTTAGTTAAAAGGTAATAGCCACCAAAAAGAAGGGTGCTAAAAAACAATGTGCCCGCTATAGCGCCTTTGTAAAAGGGCAGTCCATCATTTAAAGCCATCAGTAAACCTTCTATGGTAAAGGGGCGGTTTAACCCGCGTGGACCAGCCAACCCGCTCCAGGTAGCCATATTTGATAACACAAAGAACA
>DATJGC010000458.1:0-4435 GCA_035495345.1 Chitinophagaceae bacterium
CAGTTGCTACCCTAAGTTCATATTTATTATCGGTTCGGTTGGGATATTCAAAAACTGCGGTTTGATTTTTTTGATCAATGGTATAAATATTCAGTATTTCATTTTTGTTGTTGGGGTCTTTTGTGGCTACTTGGTACTTTCCTTTGCCTTTTCTGGTGGCGCTTACAACAGCATTTACCCATATATCTCCACCGCCAGATATTGTACTATCATTGATATCAATCCAATTATTGTATAGCCCGTCTGAAGGAGAATACACATAGTATTTACCCTTGTACACATAAAGCGGAGTCCATTGTTTGAATATTGTAAGGGGTGCTCTTTTGGTAAGTTTGATACCCGCGTCTCTTAAAGATTGAATTGCATCTTCATAAATGCCAACATTAAAGCTATTTCTACTGCTTAGTAACTGGCTGTAAAAATCAGAATGCTTATTATTCTCTATAAAAACCGCGTGGTAGTAAAGACTATCTTCCCGTAATAAAAAAACGGTATCCCTTGCGTTTCTTTGCGCAAAAATTGATGTGCTGCTAATGCAGATAATGATCAAGATTTGGAATTTCATATAACATCACGGTTTTTATGTACGCATTCGCGATTTAGTGCAAACACTTTGATTGCACCTTGCAATTCGTAAAACTGATGGAAGATAGCCTTTAAGGCAATACGCAGGAGTAAGATTGGTTAGTTGCTTAAATATACAAAAGCTCCATCAAAGCATACATGATCAATAGCAGCACAATGTAGTTGATGGGCCGTTTATCTATACGTTATTTCCATGAGGGTTTATCCTCTAGCTACAGCCCCGCCGCCTACTCCGTCTTCAAACTCTTTACCGGGTTTGTAAGCGCAGCCTTAATGGCCTGGAAACTTACCATTACAATGGTTAATAAAAACGCCACCCCGCCCGCCAGTGCAAACATCCACCAGGCGATGCTAACGCGGTAATTATAATTCTCCAGCCATCCATGCATAAAGTAATAAGCAATGGGCGATGCTATCAGTAATGAAATGAATACCAGCATAACAAAGTCTTTAGACAATAGCCTCCATAAACTCAGCACTGAAGCACCCAACACCTTGCGTATGCCAATCTCCTTGGTTCTTTGTTCGGCCACAAATGATGCCAGCCCAAATAAGCCAAGACAGGATATAAAGATGGCCAGCACAGCAAAGAAGCCCGCCAGCTTACCTATTCTAACCTCGGTAGAAAATTTTGCAGCGTATTCATCATCCACAAATTTGTATTCAAACGGCGCTGCCGGGTTATGCTTTTTAAAAATACTTTCGATCTTACTTAAGGCATTGCCCAGGCCCGCCTGGTCTGCAATTTTCAACACAATAATGGAAGCGCCATTCTTGTTCAAGGTAAAGAACGATGGCTTCACCTGGTCGTACGGAGAGAACTTGATAATATCGTCTACGACACCAATTACCTGGTAATTCTTTCCTGAAATGCGCACCACCTCTGCCAACGGGTTTTTAAAGCCCATGGTTTGTACAGCAGAAGCATTCAGCACCACCGCTGCGGAATCGGTTAAAAAAGAAGGAGAAAAATTGCGCCCCTGCTGCATTTTCCATCCAATGGTATTGCCATACTCCAGTGTTACCTGGTTAGCAATAAACAACGGTTTTGTATTACCGGTTTTGCCCTTCCATGATATATCGGTGGTGCCACCATAATCTGCTGTAATAGGCGTAGAAGCCTGTGCCATACTCCGCACAGCACCACTGCTCAAAAGGTCGGTTTGTAAGGCGTTGTAGTTTTTGAAAAGATCAGGCGTTGCCATAGAAACTTCAATTAGCCCCTCCTTGTTGTAACCGGTAGGCCGGTCTTTTGCATATTGCACCTGGCGGAACACAATGATGGTACCAATCATCAATACAACCGAGACTGTAAATTGAAAAACTACCAGGGCTTTTCTTGGCAATGCCGCCAGGCGGCCTGTTTTAAACGTTCCCTTAAGCACTTTAACAGGCCTGAAAGAAGATAGGTACAGAGCAGGGTAACTACCCGCAATTAAGCCGGTAAACAAGCTAAACCCAATAGCTATCAACCAAAAAGCAGCACTGCTCCAGGGTAGGGCCATAGTCTTGCCGGCAATACTATTAAAGAATGGCAAACACAATTGCACCAGCACCACGCAAAATAACAGCGCAATAAATGATACCAATATTGATTCACTGAAAAACTGGTACACCAGCTGGCTTCTTGCAGAACCAATGGTTTTGCGAATGCCCACTTCCTTGGCTCTCTTCTCACTGCGTGCCGTACTCAGGTTCATAAAGTTGATACATGCCAGCAACAATACAAACAGCCCGGCTATTCCAAATATTTTTACCAGCTGTACCAGTCCGCCAATATTCTCACCATTTTTAAAATCGCCATGCAGGTGCCATTTTTTCATCGGGTGCACAAAAAATGCGGGCTTGTAAGCAGGCGGATCGTCACGCTTCATCCTCATATCCCTGATAGCGGCAGAGAACTTTGTAAAATCACTGCCTGGTTTTAACTGAACAAAGACCTGGAAAGAGTTTTCATCCCATTGCGTGCTGGCGCGTTTGGCATAGTTGTCTACACTGGTAAACAAAGACCAGGTAGACAAAAAGAAAACATCTTTGAACGAGCTATTACCCGGAAAATCTTCATATACGCCGGCCACTTTTACATCCGCCTGGTTGTTGAGTCTTACAACCTGGTTCAACGGATCATCTTTACCAAACAAGGCCTGCGCCAGTGAGGCGGATACCAGTACATTATTTACATCTTTTAAAGCATCCTTGCTTCCGCTGAGCATCTTTACGGTCATCATTGCAGGAAAGGCCGGTTCTGTGTACATACCCGTTCTTGAAATCTTCTTATCGCCTGCTGCAAGAATGGTGGATCTGTTATAGGTAGTTACGCAGGCCGATTGTACATCAGCATATTTGGTACGAAGCTCTTCTGCTACGGGCACGGGCACTGAATTGTAGGCCGCTTTCTCTACATCAAATTTTACAAATTGCCAAACCTGGCCAATACGCTCATAGTTTGCATGGTACTTATTAAAAGACATTTCATCCCATACCCACAAACCAATCAGCATAGCTACGGCCATGCCGGTAGCCAAACCAGTTATATTAATGGCCGAATAGAGTTTACTCTTTTGCAGGTTTCTCAAGGCAACTTTGAGGTAGTTTCTTATCATACAAATGATTTGGCAATAAACAACCCACAACGGGCAGTCAAAAACATGCCATATAATTACCATCTGATTTTCATTGGCTTGCAAAAGCGCTACCCGCAAAAGTGTTCATTTTTGTTACAGTGGGTTGACACAAATTGATACAGTAGCAGCCCTCCCTAACATCTTACTTAAAACCGAATTGCCGCAAACTTGAAGCCGCGCTATTTTATTAATCTGGGAAATACTTTCGCCCTGGAAGATCCTTCAGCGCATGTTGCCCCGCCAACCAACAGCGCTGCAAAACTGCCATCCGCTGCAGTCGGCCATTTTGTATGAACGCTTTTTTCCACAACTGCCGAACCCTACGCCTTAAGTGATCAAGCTATTCCCTAGTGCAAAGCGGTTTAATTACCAGGCACGGTACATCACTACCCGGCAATCCCGCATTAAAAATACCGTGAAAATACCTGTTCGTTCCTTTTGCAGCGCGCGTATTTTCATTCAGAAAAAATACACCTCATTATGGCAAACAGAAGGCACGGCAAAAAAGCCCCTAAAAAACCCGCAAAGAAAGCCTTGTTTAAGAAAATCAAAAATGCAGTCAAAAAAGTGGGCAGAAAACTAGTCCGAAAAAAGGCTTCGCCCGCAAAAACAGGAAAAAGGCGGGCATTTGCCCTGACTACCCTGAGCCCTACTGAGCGCGAGGTAAGGCTAAGGATCATCAGCAGCGCCGGCGGCCTCGGCGCAACAAAGCCGGAAGACCTGACGGATGATATGCGCTTGAAAGAAAACCTCAACTACACCGCAACAGATTTTAATGTGCTGCAAGGCTCATTAGACGAGTTTGTAAAAACCAAAGACCCTGCGGCAAAAGTGCTCTCTTCAGACATCTCCAACAACAAAAGCGTTGGAAAAATTACAGCAATGGTTAAACTTAAAATACATGAAGCATAATAATATAAGTCTGCCATATTCTTTATTATCGGCAATCTTCATCATACTGACACTCTTTACCTTGCCAATTAAAGCACAGCAGACCCCGGCAGCAACCCCAGCCTGGGAGCGTAGCCTTCTTCTGCGCAAAGGAGTAGAAACAAAAGATGATAAAGATAAGCCGGCCCTGTTCTCCTTAACCTGGCCGCAAGATGGCAAACCAAATAGCTATTTAATAAATGCAGCACTCGCCGCTGACTTTACCTGGCTTAAAACAAATGGAGGCAAATTCAGGCGCCTTGAGATCACACCCTCTATTGGTTACAACCGCAACA
>DATJGC010000459.1:0-9939 GCA_035495345.1 Chitinophagaceae bacterium
ATTTCTTTCTGCAGGTTGCCGCGTTTAACCATCAGCATCCTGGTGGCTTCCATTTCCGCCATTTGTGCAGCGGCTTCCTTGTATTTCTTGTACTCAAGAATTTTATCAATCAATTCCTGCCGTGGATCTATTTCATTGCCCTGGGCATCTATCTCTTTGCGTGGCAGCAGCATCTTTGCCTTGATGCGCATAAGCGTGGAAACAAAAAGGATAAATTCACTGGAGAGTTCAATGTTCAGCTTTTCCTGTGCATGCACAAACTGCAAAAAATCATTGATGATTTTTGTGATGGGTATATTATAGATATCCAGTTCGTCTCTTTCAATGAAAAACAACAGGAGATCAAAGGGACCTTCAAACTGCGCTAATTTAATCTGGTAAGATGGTGCACTCACGTTGGTTCTTTTACGGCTAAAAAAAAGGGTTCCGGCTATTCCGGAACCCAACAAATGTAAGGAAATAAAACCTTAGAATTTAGCCGCAAACCCTACTGCCAGCAAAGATCTTAACTGTATACCAGGGGCATTTTTTGCGGGACCAAACTGCCGTACGTCGTCGTCATAAATCAGGTCGAAATTGTAGTTCACGTTCAACCACTTATTCACTTTCATGGCAAAGGCATTGGTCCAGTAAACATCTACATTGCCGGGTCTTGCCTTACCGTCGCCCGTATCGCCAACGCGTTTTGTTTTGAGGTAATTGGAATAAAGTTCCAGCTTGCTGATATACACCACGTTTTTTGCCACTTCTTTATTAAAGTTGGCCGATAAAAAAGCACCCATTTCTATTTTTACTTTTTGCGCGGGATCTACGCCGTATTTTAACGCCAAGGGCGTTTCTAACTCACCGGTAGGTGCAATACCGCCGGGGTAGAGGTAACTGTACGGATCATTGGAAACAATTACCCATCTACCGGAAATCGGCGATATAAACACGCTGAAATACGGGGCAGGTTTCCAGGTAATGCCGGGTGCTACCGTTAAGTAAGCAGGCGCAAAGAATCCGGAGATGCGGTGTTGCAGTCCTTTGTTCAGGTAATTGTATTCATACCCATTGGCAAATTGTGTGCGAAAGCTCAATATGCCCGAGAGGTCTAATTTTGGTCCGAGTGCATAACCTACCCTGCTGAGCAAATCGATCTTATCATCGTTTTTTCTTACACCCTGTGAGGTGGTATTTACCAGCGCGTAAGCAAGATCAAGGTTATTGTTCCAGCTCCATTTGCCATGTATATTGTTGGCAAACAGGTTTACGAATGCAGCGGTGGAAAAGGAAAATTTTTCTGCACCTGCGGCCCAGTTACGACTGCCCCCCTGGCCGATATTAAGTGAGATGAGTCCACCCGTCTTCCAGCCATCTTTGTGAGCGGTGTCTTTTGGCAATTGTTTTTGCGCTTCCTGCTGTATCCCTTTTATGGCGGGGTCCTGTGCAAATAGTACAGCACCTGCGGTGAGCAGGTATATGAGCCAATAGATCTTTTTCATTTTGGTTTATTAAGTTATTAAATCGGCATCCCGCAAGGGTTGTAATGCCGGCAAAGATAGTTTCAAAGAGGCGTAGCAAGTGACAGCCATTACTTTTTTTGCAATAGCATCCATTGAATAAATATTTTGTGGAGCAAAAAGGGGGCAGATTTACCTATTCTTCAACGCGTCGCGGATTTCCATGAGCAGCTTGTCGGTAGAGGAGGGTTCAACAGCCGGTGGTACGGTTTTTCTTTCGAGGCTCTTCATTGCTTTTACAATAAGGAAGAGAATAAAGGCAACAATCACAAATTTTATAATAGCCGCCAGGAAGCTGCCATACTTTACGGTACCCCAGGCCAGTTTATCAATGTCTTCTAAATTGGCGGCTTTTAAGGCTGGTGCCAGCAGGAGGGGCGTGATAACGTTGTCAACCAATGAGGAAACGATGGCGTTGAAGGCGGCGCCAATTACTACTGCCACGGCCAGGTCTACCACATTGCCGCGGAGTACAAAGTCTTTGAATTCTTTAATCATTCCCATAATCAGTCAATTTAAGGTGTTAATTAATCGAATTTATATTACGTGAAAATACGATTAACTTCTAAAAACGCCGCCCGCCCACGTTTACAAAAGATTATTTTTTTAAGCCCGGGTATTGCATCTTAAAAGCGCTGAGGGTATCGCGCAATTTTTTGGTGATGATGTATTCTTTGTACCAATTCTGATCTGCGGGTACAATGTTCCAGGGTGTTTCATCACAGTTTTCAAAACAGTCTTCGTACATGGCCATGTATTCTTTCCATAAACGGGCTTCCACAAAATCGTTCTCGTTGTACTTCCATTGTTTGGTGGGGTCTTTAATTCTTTCCTGCAATCTTTCCTGCTGCTCTTCGGGCGAAATATGAAGATAGAATTTCAATACGGCTGTATTGTTATGTGCTGCCAGCAGGTCTTCAAAATGATTAATGGCCTTCATTCTTTTTTTGGCGGTATCATCATCGCACCATTTGTGTACGCGTGTTACAATGATGTCTTCATAATGAGAACGGTTAAATATCTGTATCATGCCCTTTGCAGGTGTATGCCTGTGGATGCGCCAGAGAAAATCGTGTGCAAGCTCTTCAGTGGTAGGTGCTTTAAAAGATTGTACGGTAACGCCCTGCGGGTTGAGTTTTCCGAATACATTGCGGATAACACCGTCTTTGCCGGCAGCATCCATGCCCTGTATAACTACCAGCACAGCATGTTTGTTTTCCGCGTACAAGAGATTTTGTAACTCATTCAATTCTTCCAGCATGCCGGCGGTCTTTTCTTTTGTAGCGGCTTTATCCAGGTCTTTGGGGGCACGGGTATCAGTATCTGCCAATTTTATTTTTGCCATCTGTTTTTTATTGAAGGTAAATGTTTTTACGTGCAATCCGGCCTGTTGGTCAGGTTAGGTTCAACGCAATGGCTGGTTTGCATTACATGCTTGTAACGCAGATGCATAAACGATGAACAGGTTATAACAATTTAAACAGTACGCCGGCCAGCATGCCGCCTACCACTGGCCCCAGCACCGGAATCCATGCATAGTTCCAGTCACTGTCTCTCTTGCCGGGTATGGGTAATATGGCGTGCATAATACGCGGGCCAAGATCACGGGCCGGGTTAATGGCATACCCGGTGGGGCCGCCGAGTGAAAGCCCCACACCCAGCACCACCAAGGCTACGGGCAACGCGTCTAAGGCGCCGAGTGTGCTTGCCGGTGCAGCAATATACAAGGCGGCAAATACCAGTATAAAAGTGCCAATCATTTCTGTTATGAGGTTATTGGGCGTACTGCGTATAGCGGGCGCTGTACAAAACACGGCCAGCTTGCCGTCTGCATCTGGCGTAGCAATAAAATGAAGCTTATAGGCCAGCCACACAATGAGTGCGCCGGTCATGGCGCCCAAAAATTGCCCGGCAATATAGGCGGGCACATCGGCCCAGCTAAATCCATTGCCAATGTAGGCAGCGGCCAGCGTAAACGCAGGGTTCAGGTGTGCCTTGCTAAAATGGGAGGCCACAAAGATGCCGGTAAAAACGGCAATGGCCCAGCCAAACGTAATGACTATCCAGCCACTGTTTTGTCCTTTTGTTTTGTTGAGTACTACATTGGCTACCACGCCCTGGCCAAGGATAATGAGAATGGCGGTGCCGATGAATTCGCCCAGAAATGGATGCATACTTGATGTTATTTAATGGTTAGCAAGCGGAATATAATGCAGCGCAATTTTTTTAAATGCGGCCAGTTGTTCGGTCTCCCATTGGCTGTCTTTCTGTAAAAGACGCGCCATGAGCGCTGCTACCGCCGGAGCGGCTGCCAGCGCTGCCTTTGCATCCAGCAGTATGGCCCTTGTTCTCCTGGCCAGGGCATCATCTACGGTAATACACATTTCTTCCTTTACGGCCCAGGCAATAGCGGCAAAAGTATACGGCAATTGTGGATGGATTTTTTGTGCCAGCGATGCATCGCTCTCTTCCATGGCCCTGACTGCTGGCTGGTCACTGCCATAGTAATAGTAATCATTATCGTAGTTATCTGTAGGCTGCGCACCATGAATAGCCAGTGATTCTGTACAACAATCTTTATGTGGTAACATGGCGTTGATTGCCGCGGTGTTTACCACGTCTTCTGCCATCTTGCGGTAGGTAGTCCATTTGCCACCCAGTATATTGATAAGACCCGAGGGCGCAATGGTGATAACATGATCCCTGGATAATTCTGCCGTCTTTTTGCTTTCTGCTTTCACCAGCGGTCGCAGTCCTGCAAAAATACTTTTTACATCGGCAATGCCCGGGTCTTTGGTAAGGTAACGCCCGATATGTTGTATAATGAAATCAATTTCTTCTGCCTGTGCCACTGGTTCTTCATAGATCTTTTTAATGGGGGTATCGGTGGTACCCACAATCACTTTTTTGTGCCAGGGCACGGCAAACAGCACACGACCGTCATCTGTATGCGGAATCATGATGGCGCTATTGCCCGGCAGAAAGGATGCATCCAGTACAATATGGATACCCTGGCTGGGGGAGATGGTTTTTGTTTTTGCCGCATCATCCATATGCTGCAGCGCATCACTAAAGACACCTGTGGCATTGATGACTGCCCTGCAACGGATCTCGTGTTCTTTACCACTCAGTTGATCTTTTACCTGTACGCCGGTGATCTTGCCATCGGTTTTTATAAAGCCGGTAACGCCACAGTAATTGAGTAAACAGCCGCCGTAGGCAGCGGCGGTCTGTGCCATATTAATTGCCAGCCTTGCATCGTCAAACTGGCCATCATGGTATAATACGCCTCCGCGGAGATCAGTGGGGTCAAGCGTGGGCGCGCGCTCCAGCACTTCTTCCTTGCTCAGCCATTCAGAAGGGCCAAGTCCAAGATTGCCACTCATCCAGTCGTACACCTTTAATCCAAGCCCATAGTAAGGGCCTTCCCACCATTTGTAATTGGGTACAATAAACGATTGGTTCTTGACCAGGTGCGGTGCATTTTTTTTCAGGGTACCGCGTTCTTTGAGGGCGTCCATCACCAGTTTTATATTGCCTTGCTGCAGGTAACGCACGCCGCCATGCACCAGCTTGGTAGAGCGGGAGGAAGTGCCCTTGGCAAAATCTGTTTGTTCAAAAAGAATGGTGCTGTACCCGCGTGATGCCGCGTCAATAGCGGCACCGAGCCCGGTGGCGCCCCCGCCAATAATGCAAATATCCCAGCTACCTGCCTGCGCATTCATCTGGTCTACCATTGCCGCCCGATTCATAATGGTCTTTATTAGAGTGGATGATGGAAATAATTATTTCAATGGATGATACATTCAGTCAGTGAATGCGCATACTGCCCACTACTCCGAAGCCCAGGCAATACTTGCTTTTACCGCCCGTTGCCAGCCCTTTAGCAGTAATTCAATTTTTTCTTTTTCCATTACTGGCGTAAAGGTTTTGTCTACCTGCCATTGCTTTTGTACTTCGCTGATATCTTTCCAGTATCCCACAGCCAGGCCCGCCAGGTAAGCTGCGCCGAGGGCAGTAGTTTCATACACTTTTGGCCTTACAACCGGTACCTGCAGTATATCACTCTGGAACTGCATCAGCAGGTTATTGATGGTAGCGCCGCCGTCTACACGCAATTCTTTTATGCTGATGCCCGCATCTGATTCCATTGCCTTCAGTACATCCGTGGTTTGATAACAGATGCTCTCCAGCGCCGCACGCGCAATATGTTCTTTGCGTGTACCACGCGTAATGCCAAACATACTGCCCCTTGCATACTGGTTCCAGTGCGGGGCGCCAAGACCGGCAAACGCAGGTACCATGTAAACGTTTCCGGTATCACTCACTTTTGTGGCAAGCGTTTCAATTTCAGCAGCAGAACGTATCAATTGCAATCCATCGCGCAACCATTGCACTACCGCACCGGCAATAAAGATGCTGCCTTCTAGTGCATAGGTGGTTGTATTATCAATCTTCCAGGCAATGGTGGTAAGCAGGTTGGCATTGGAGGTAACGGCTTTCTGACCCGTATTCATCAACATAAAACAGCCCGTGCCATAGGTATTCTTTACCATACCGGGGCTGGTACACATTTGGCCAAACAAGGCCGACTGCTGATCACCGGCCATGCCCGCAATGGGTATGTTGCCATGTTCTGTGTGTCCGTACAGTTCGCTGGAGGGTTTTACCTCGGGTAATACGCTGGCAGGGATGGAGAAAAGCGATAACAGCTCTTCATCCCACTGGCCGGTATGAATATTCAGGAGCATGGTTCTTGATGCATTGGATACATCGGTGATATGCAATTTACCACCCGATAATTTCCAGGCCAGCCAGGTATCAATGGTACCAAAGGCGAGTTCTCCTTTTGCTGCTTTCTCTCTTGCGCCGGCCACATTGTCAAGTATCCATTTTAGTTTGGTGGCAGAAAAATAGGCGTCTATGATTAAACCGGTCTTCTGCTGAATGGTAGCAGCCATGCCACGTTCTTTCAATTCATCACAGAAACCGGCGGTGCGCCTGTCTTGCCAGACAATGGCATTATAGATGGGTTTGCCGGTGGCGCGTTCCCAAACAACAGTGGTCTCGCGCTGGTTAGTGATGCCAATGGCGGCTATTTGTTTGGCAGCGATATTTTGTTTGGCGATGACTTCTGCCATTACGCCAAACTGCGAGCTCCAGATCTCTTCAGCATCATGCTCTACCCAGGCGGGCTGGGGATATATTTGTGTAAACTCTTTTTGTGCGGTGGTAATGATATTGCCATTGTGATCAAAAAGAATGGCCCTTGAGCTGGTAGTGCCCTGGTCTAAGGCAAGGATGTAGGAATTTGTCATAGTCAATCGTTGATTACACGGGTAAGATAGTAAAAATCAACGATTGCTGTTTGTGATGAAATGAATAAACAGCAGACTGTCATCAAAAACGATCATCAGTACAATAGCTGTTCTGGTTAAAATGCCAGCCTGAAGCTAAAGAATACCCCGAAACGTTTTACCCCTTCTGGTGGCAAAGGCCGCGGTAAGAGGCGCCATACAAAATCAAGCCTGAATAATTTCAGGATATTATCGATGCCGGTGCCCACTTCAAGGTAAGTCTTGCCGTCCAGCGAGTTGAAGCTATAACCCGGCGTGGTATTGTATGCTTTGTTGGCATCGCTTAGGCTTCCCCATAATCCTTTGGCTGTCCAGAATTGCCTGAACTTCAGCTTGCGTGTAAAAGGAATATACCTGAAGAGGCCGAGTCCAAAATTGTGTTCCAGCCCAAAACCCATGTACTGATCATGCACATACTCCCAGCGGTTGAGCAAACTGTACGCATATTTATTGTAGTAATAGATTTCATTACCAGGCGCAACATCCAGCAACATAAAGGGCAAAGTGCCATAGGTTTTGCCGGCAAAAACATTGTAGTAGAGAGTTCCATATGGCGCAATGGGTAATAGGTCTGATACTGAAGCGGATACTTTTGTATAATTATAACTGCTGTTGAAGACACCGCTGATGCCGCGCGAAAACTTTACTTCACCAATAGGGTAGGGGCTGCCCAGGCTGTACCGGTAGAAATATGTTTCCAAGAATTTTTCCAGGTAAGCAAACCTGAACTTTATACTGGTTTCAAAATTATTGAAGACTTCTCCGCTGCCACTGCTGTATACGTTTTTGGAAGGGAGATTGCGCAGTGGATCATATTTTTTATCTGTTATATTCAGGGTTACAGAAAAGCCCGAATGCCATTCCTTAAAAAAATCGATGCGTTTTTCTTCTGTAAATAAAAATTTGATAGGTACACCGCTCTTGCGGATGGCCAGGGCAAAGATATTGTCCTGGCTTACTTCATCCAGGTATTGCTGGCCGTAATCAATATCTTTTGAATACTGTGCAAACAGGTAGCTTCTTGGGTTCCTTTTAAACAAATACATCGCATCCGCTTCATATTTAAAGCGCTTGTCCGAAAAGCCATAGGCAAGGTAACCGTGGAGTATCAGGTTTTTGTTGAAGCCCCGGTTGGTGCCCAAATCAAACCTTGTGCGAAAACCCTCCAGTACATTGGAGTAGACCCAGTTCTGCCAGGGGCCAATCTGGTAATTACCCACGTTCAGGTAACCGGTACCAACAAAATTGATGATATTGGTATACCTCTTAAAGAGTGGCATTCTCTGCAGGGTATCAATCATGGCGTAGACCGATTGCTCATTTTTACTCAGTGCTTCATGCCGTTGCTCCGTCCAGTAAACAGCCGGTTTATCACGCGCGCTGTCTGCAAAGCTTACCTCCTGTATATTCCTGTTTTTATCTAAGGTATCTATGATGAATGGCTGGTTCTTTACAATATTGCGGTAGGTGGTGGTTTTACGGGCAATGATACCGGTCTTTGTTTTGCCGATGGGTGCAATATCAGCCACAAATTTATCCTTTACCAAAAACCAGGTACTATCGTCAATCATCTTGTACTCCTGTATCAGGCTGAGTTTATCAACAAAATTGATATTGGCATCGGCAGCCAGGTACATGGTCATTTTTTGTATGGCCCAGGTGGTGTCATGTACCCAGCAATCTCCCTGGAAGGTGCTTTCACCCTTTCTTTTTGGGGTAAAGCTCATATGAATCAGCCGCTGCCCATTCACTATCTGTGAATCCAGTACGGTGTAACGGTAGTAATTATCTCCATTATCGCTGATGGGGCTCACAAATTGTTTATCAAATACCGGGATGAAATTAGCGTATACATTTACGTTAGCGTCGGTGCCGCCCAGCAGTCGGCTTACGCTTTCATTGTCTACGCCTTCAGACTTACTTCCTTTGATAATCTCGCGTGTTTTAAACGGCTTTTTCTGAAAATAATAGTCGGAGATGGTTTCAGTGAGAAATACGGGCAGAAAGGGCGGTCCTTCTGTTGTGTCTACGTTCTCGAAAATAAATCCAAAGGGGCGCAGCAACTTTTTCTGTTGCAGTTTTTCTTTGTTGATGCGGTTAAGATCCAGCTCCATTTTGTTGTACAGCTCGTACGCAAAATTGTCAAAGCGGTAACGGTCGTTCATCGGCTTATGTTTCACGATGCGTTTCCACATTAGGTAGCCGCGGTCGATTTTTCTTTTCACCACTACTTCAGCCACTATTTTTCCGCGGTCCAAATTAACCACCAGTTGCAGTTCGTTGCCCACAGCGCGTTGCAGCAGGGAAGGCCCTATGAAAAGGCGGTAGTCTTTATAACCCACATAGGTTACCAGCAGGGTATCGGTGGGCCATTCATCAAAGCGAAAGGTAAAATTGCCGGCACTGTCGCTCAGTTTGCCATTGCCGCTGGCAATGAAGTTTACGGAGGCGAAGGGTACGCGTTCATCGCTCAATGCATCTTTTATGTAACCCCTGATAATTTTTTGTTGCGCCTGTGCAACAAAGGGCAACAAAAAACTGATGATTATGTACCATGCACAATGCCTGCCTGCTGCCTGAAGCTTCATAGGTATCAAAAGTACTGGATTATATAGTTCTTAGTTCTCAGTTCTTGGTTCCTAGTTCGTTTGCTGTGAGTTTTCAGTTTTAAGTTTTCAGTTTCCAGTTCTTTTGCTTTGTTTGTTTCTCGCAGCGACGCAAAGAGGCGGTGAAGCAACGAGGCGGCGCAAGATAACCGAAGTCTTGCAACAGCTTGATCTTGCAAAAACATGATTAAGACTTCGGTTATCTGTTCTACGCAAACGGGAGGCCGCTATACGAAGTCTCCAGACTTTGCCTTCACCGCTTTAAGCCGTCAGACCAAGGGTCAGACGGTTGACGCGCCTTTGCCAGGCCGCTGCCCCGCCATACCGCCGCGTGAAACCAGCATAGCAAACGCCTTTTGAATTTTGACTTTTGAATTTGCAAGGCAAACGCCTTTTGAATTTTGGCTTTTGAATTTTGATTTGACTTCCCCGCCAATCAAAAGTTTTTGCTATTTACTTTTGAAATTTCGCTTT
>DATJGC010000460.1:0-14721 GCA_035495345.1 Chitinophagaceae bacterium
CATTGCCATAAAACTGGAAAGAAATTTTACCAAGGAAGAAATTATCTCTCTTTACCTCAACGTGGTGCCTTACAGCGATAATGTGTACGGTATCCGCAACGCCTCGCTTACATTTTTTCAGAAAGAGCCAGACCGTTTAACAGTAGAAGAAGCCGCTGTACTGGTGGGTATGGTAAACGGTCCTACCCTCTTCAACCCGCGCAGAAACCCCAAGGGAGCCCTCGAGCGCCGTAACCACGTTATCAGCAAAATGGCCGAAAACAATTACCTCACGCCCAATGAAGCCACCCGCCTAAAAGTAAAGCCCATTGAGCTGAAGTATAAGAAGATGGATGAAAACGCCGGCCTGGCGCCTTACTTCCGCGAAGAACTGCGCTCAGACGTAAAAGCCTGGTGCAAACAACATACAAACCCTGCCACCAACAAGCCTTATGATATTTACCGCGATGGACTGAAGATCTACACCACCATCAACCCGCGCATGCAATTGTATGCAGAAGAAGCCGTGGCCAGGCATATGCCCACCCTGCAGAAAGTGCTGAATGCACAGTCGTCACTCAAATCAGGCAAGGTTTGGAAAGAGCACGACAATGTATTGCAGGCCGCTATGAAGAACAGCGACCGCTGGAGAAATCTTAAAGAAGAAGGCTTAAGTGATGCAGATATCAAGAAGACATTCTTTGTAAAAACAGATATGAAGGTTTTTGCGTGGAATGCGCAACGTGAGAAAGATACCGTAATGACGCCTTTTGATTCTATCAAATACCAGCGCCAGATGCTGCAGACCTCTTTCATGGTAATGGACCCCATCACCGGTGAGGTACGCGCCTGGGTAGGTGGTATTGATTTCAAAAACTTCAAGTATGATCACGTAAACATTGATACCAAGAGACAGGTAGGTTCTTCCATTAAACCGTTTTTATATTGCGAGGCTATTGAAGAAGCAGGTTTTACGCCGGAAACACCGGTAGAAAACCAGGCGCAGAATTTCCCTGGGTTTGGACTGGTACCAGCAAAGGGCGGCTGCGGCAAAGCAGGTGGCGTGGTTTCTATGGCCACTGCGCTTACCTGGTCTATGAACTGTGCCTCTGCCTATATCATGAAACAGGTAACGCCACAGCGTTTTTCCAATTTTATAAAGCAAATTAATATACCCACCAAGGTAGAGCCCTATCCTTCTATGGCCCTTGGCGCCTGTGAATTGTCTATGTATGAAATGCTTTGGGGTTACACGATGTTCCCTAACCGGGGCATCAACACCAAACCCATTTACATTACGCGTATTGAAGATAAAAATGGCAATGTGCTGGAAAGCTTCCAGACTTCTATGAAGCAGGTTATCAGCGAGCAGGCCGCGTATACCATGGTAAGAATGATGCAGGGACCCGTAGACTTCGGCACCGCTGCCGGTCTTCGCGGAAGACTTGGTGCCGCAGAAATGGGTGGTAAAACCGGTACCACCAACGACAACTCAGATGCGTGGTTTCTCGGTTATACACCACAGTTACTTGCCGGTACCTGGATTGGTTGCGACGATAGATTCATACGCCTGGAAGGCGGCCTCGGTTATGGTGGTAAAGCGGCCATGCCTATCTGGGAATATTTCTTCCAGAAAGTATACGGAGATAAAACGCTGGGCATAGAAAAGACCGCTAAATTTCAACAGCCTGAAAATGTAAACATACAGGCCCTGCAAGATTATAATGACTTTAGTGATAAAACACTGGCCCCCGGCGCAGAAGGCACCGATGAAGGAAATGGCGGCGCAAGTGATTATATCAATTTTGATAAAGACACCACCCGCGTGCCGGTAGAATCCAAACTTTCTCCAGACGAGCAGAAAGTGCTGAACGAAGCAAAGCCCGGCAAAAAAGAAGAAGATAAAAAAGAACAACAACCAGAAGAAAAGAAAAAGAAAGGTTTCTTCAACCGGTTGTTCGGGAAGAAGGATAAGAAAGATTAGTGGACCATTACTATTGAATCAATCTTATTTTTTTACGCCGAGCGCCTGCAAGATTTTATTAAACAACGCAGTGTTCTCAAACACACCGGTGAACAGCTGTGCTCCAGGACCGTAGGCAAATACAGGTACGGGGCTGGCAGTATGGTCACTGGTAGAAAACTGCCCGCTTACAAAACCCTTGTTGTAGTCGCCATCTAATAGTGTTAGTCCACCGGTTTCATGATCGGCTGTTACTATCACCAGCGTTTCTCCGTTGCTGTCTGCAAATTCCATGGCGCGCCCTATTACCTTATCAAAGTCGAGCACCTCGGTAACCACATAAGGCAGTTTGTTTTCATGACCGCCATGATCTACCTGCGCGCCTTCCAGCATCAGGAAAAAACCGTTCTTGTCTTTTTCCAGCAGGCTCACTGTCTTGTTAAAAGCACGCAGGGCCCAATCACCGCGGCCTTCCAGCATTGACAGGCCCGCGCGCTTGTCGGTCACCAGCCATCTTTGTGTTGCATCAATGCTTACGCTGTCTAGCGTAGAACGCAGGGTGAATTTTGTACTTAATTGTTGTGCAAGAGCGGGTGAAAGTTGCGGGTTGCCTTCGCCCATTAATATTTGTATGGGCGATGAAAGCAGGTCTTTCAAAATAGCAGCACTGCTGCCCCTGTCTGGCTGGTGCGCATAAAAATCAGCCGGCGTTGCATCAGCAATATCGCCGCTGCTGATGATACCGGTTTTCATTTTTCTTTTGATCAATAGGTCTGGCAGCAGGGTTAGCGACTGGCCGTTATGGTCTACCCCTACCGCGCGGTTATTGGTTTTTTCTCCCGAAGAAAAGGCGGTGGAGCCGGGTGCGGAATCGGTGATATAACTATCGTAAGAACTGGTTTTTGACAAACCCGTATGCCGCATATTGAATACATTGAGCGCCCCATGGTTAGCGGTATAGCCGGCATATAATTGTGGCAGGCCGGTACCATCACCAATCAGCAAAATCACATTTTTAACTTTCAGCGCTGTGCCATCGTTCCGGTATTTCGGCGTATAGGCATTATAGTTAGTAGCCGAGCTATAGATCCTGTCTGGCAGTTGTTGTAAAAAAGCGGCGGATGCAGCCACCTGGTCGGTATTGATATAATCAACCCCCAAACGCATAAAATGGTACCAGCTATTGATAGCGTCCGGGGCATTCCAGAAACGAACTTTTTTATGCAGCTCATGCGCTTTTGCAATGCCCTGTACCACGGCGCGGCGTTCGGCGGCGGTTAAGCTGCCCTTGCCATTCCAGGTTGCGTATTTCTTAAAGTCATCGCTTAGCATCAGAATACGATCCATAGCCGTTGCCGGGTATGCTGCACTTAGTTCACCATCAAACCAGATGAAGCCGGGGTAGCTGCTGTAGGTAGCTGCCGGCGGGCGGTTACCGGTAATAACAATAAAAACGTTGGCGCTGCTGGTAATCAGCGGATAGGCTTTTAATTTTTCTACCAGGGCTGCAAGGGTGGGCAATCCTTCGGTCTTAAGATCAATGAGTAATTGCAATCCGCGTGCAGGGTCAGCATAGGGATGGCCATTGTTCCTTTGGATGCAAAGCTGCAAGGGTTTCAGGTAAAGAGAGTCCAGTGTTCTACCCATCTTCACCTGCGCGGTATCATGCGCAACAATCAATTCATTACCGCGCAAAAAGATGTCTGCTTCTATTGAACCAAAGCCCTGGTTATAGGCAGCCCAGTAAGGAGCCGGTTTTTCGTAATCATTGTGCGCATGGAGGTTGGCCACGGTATAATTTACCGGCTGACCAGCAAAATGTGTAATAGAAAGAAAAAGACTGGCAAAGAAAAAAAGATACCGGAGCATGTTGATTCAATTTGAAAAAATGACGAAGTTTTGTTACTGATACTGTTTAGGCAGCCTGCAATATAAAGCAAGTTTTATGAGTACCCTTATTGAAGGGGCACAAGGGATGATGATCATAGATTAATAACGCTGCTGATTGTATAACTTAGTTGCCTGTACACTGAAAAAAAACTGGCGTATGTTTATCATTGATGCACATCTTGATCTTAGTATGAATGCCCTTGAATGGAACCGGGATATCACGCAACCTGTAGAGGCCATTCGTGCAAGGGAAGCCGGACTTACCGATAAGCCAGACCGAGGCAGGGGCACTGTTTCTTTGCCGGCTTTACGACAGGGAAACATTGGCCTTGTGGTGGCTACGCAGATAGCGCGATACGTTGCGCCTGAAAATAAATTAAAGGGCTGGCATTCTCCCGCGCAGGCATGGGCACAAACACAGGGGCAGCTTGCTTATTACAAAGCCCTGGAAGCGGCCGGCGAGATGAAACAAATCTGTAACCTTTCAGACCTGGAAGCACAACTGGCTTTGTGGTTAAACGCTGTACCAAACGATAACAAACCCATTGGTTATATTCTCAGTCTTGAAGGCGCAGACTCATTGATTTCTTTAGAACACCTGGAGATGGCGTATGCCTATGGTTTGCGCGCAGTGGGTCCGGCCCATTACGGACCCGGCCGTTATGCCAACGGAACAGATAGTACAGGAGAAATGAATGCACAGGGCATTGCATTACTGCAAAAAATGGAGGCGCTTGGTATGATACTGGATGCCACCCATCTTTGCGATGATGCATTCTGGCAGGCAATGGAACATTTTAACGGTCCGGTATGGGCCAGCCATAATCTGTGCCGGGCCCTTGTACCCCATAACCGCCAGTTTAGTGATGAGCAAGTTAAGACACTTGTAAACAGGGGCGCAATTATTGGTGGCGCGCTGGATGCCTGGATGATGGTGCCCGGATGGCAACGCGGTGTATCTACCCCAACGCAAATGAATTGTAACCTGGAAAAACTGGTGGATCATCTGGATCATATCTGCCAGCTGGCAGGCAATGCTAATCATATTTGTATCGGCACCGACCTAGATGGCGGTTATGGTACGGAACAGTGTCCCTATGATATTAACACCATTGCAGATCTGCAGCAATTGCCCGCACTATTGACTAAACGCGGATACGATGCTGCGTCAATTGAAAAACTTTTGCATGGCAATTTCCTGCGTTTTATAAGGCAGGCCTGGAAGGGCAGGCATCTTGCCTGAAATAAGAAATCATAAGATGGGTTGGCTAGCTGCTCGGTTTTAATATGGCGGGATTAATTTCTTTTACTTCTACAGATTGCTCCTGCGTTACCACTGCTGCCATTTCCTTCAATTCTGTTTCCTTGTCTTCTGTAGCAGCATACAAAATAAAAAATACATACTCGTTTACACCAATGGCCTCACCGCTGTTGCCGGTGATGTTGCTGGCATGGATAAGAATATCTTTATTGGCCTGCAGCCATTCATTGATGGTCTGCTGTAATAGTTCCATTCTTTCTGCGCTGAATAATTTTACCCTGTACATAGTTATGCATTGTGTGAAAGACTTTCTATCCAATCTTTAATTTCTTCTTTCGACCTTGCCATTTTTTTTGCCAGGCGTTCTATCAGTGCGTCTTCATTGCCCGGCTCAAGCTGCAGATCATCTTCCGTTAATGAGGTATTGTGCTCCATCATTTTTTCCTTTACCGCCTGCCAGTTCTTTTCTAATTGTAGTTCCATAGTAAGTAGTTTCTTGATAATGAATGAGAATGCCGCTAGTAGACATCACAATTTCATGCCACAATATCCTAAGCAGGGAGCGGGCCAATGGAGAGTTTTTTCTACAGCCCGGGCCCAACGCATTATATTGCATGGCCTTCTCTAAATGGTAATTTATATGAAACGCTTACCCTACGCGCTGGCTTCCTGGGTCATCTTACTGGGTGTTTGTTTATTGCCCTGCAACGCGATAGCGCAATCAAAGCCCCGCTTTGCTGTTTTGGCCATTGCTGAAAACGGCGGCCACCATATTGCCTATTCAACCGAGGCACGCCGCTGGCTAAACAGGCTGGCCGCCGACAGTAACTTTGTAATAGATTATATCAGCAATACGGAAACGATAAATGACTCCCTGCTGGGCCGTTACCAGTTGTTTATCCAGCTGGATTATCCGCCCTATGGGTGGACGAAGACCGCCGCGGCTGCCTTTGAAAAATACATTACCGACGGAAGAGGCGGTTGGATAGGTTTTCACCATGCCAGCCTGCTGGGAGAATTTGATGGCTTTGGCCTTTGGCAATGGTTCTCAGATTTTATGGGCGGCATTCGGTATAAAAATTATATAGCTGGCTTTGTATCTGCCACGGTACATATTGAAGACAAAACACACCCGGTGATGAAAGACATGCCAGCAGCTTTTACCATTGAAAAAGATGAATTTTATGTGTACGATAAAAGTCCGCGAAACAACGTACAGGTGCTGGCCAATGTGGATGAAAAATCTTACCAGCCCCCTTCCACGATAAACATGGGTGATCATCCCGTTGTCTGGAGCAATCAGCATATGGCTGCGCGCAACCTTTATATCTTCATGGGTCATTCACCACAATTGTTTGCCAACAAGGCCTATACCACGCTGTTCAGGAACGCCATCTTCTGGGCGGCGGGGACGCACCAGTAAGGTTGATTCATTCGCCAATAATTAGAAGTCTCGCTACATGCTAGGCCCTGCCGACTGTTCTTAAATAACGGTCTATGCGGAAGAGCAGCAAGGTTACAATGAGCATACTACCTGTAACCGCAAAACCAAGCCGGTTGTAATGTTCTATATAACCGGAAGGTGTTTGCTTAATCAATAAACCCGCGCAGTAAGCGCCAATACCGCCGGCAACTGATTGCACAGACGCATTGATGCTCATAAATGCACCGCGGTCTTGCGGCTGCGGAACGGCAGACATGAGTGCCATGGCAGAAATCATTCTTGAGGTGATGCCCATGAACAGGATCACATTGATAAGGATTAACACCCACAGCGGTGTTAATCCCAAATTGGTGTATACAAGCACCATGGTAACGGCCACCGCGGTACCTGCTACAAAAAGGTTGAACTTGCCAAACTTATCACTTGCCTTGCCCAGCAGCGGACCGCTCACAATGGAGAAAAAGCCGGATATACCATAGAGCAGCGGTAGCTGGTCCATGGTTAAACCAAGATTATTAATGCTGAAAGCACTGCCAAAGGGCATCAGCATATAACCGCCGGTGGCCAGCAAGGTGGTGGCAAGAAAGGCGCGCTGGTAGGTACTGAGTGAAAGTGTTTTTACCAGGTGTTGAAAAGGGTTGCGCTCAGATTTAATGCGAAGATGCGCATCTACCGGTTTCATATAAACGACAATGACCAGGCCCGCAATGATGCCCGCAATGGCAATCATCCAAAAGGGCGCATGCCAGCCAAAGTGGTTGGCCAGCACAAGGCCAATGGGCAGCCCAAGAATTTGTGCGGCACCAAAAGACATTTGCACAAAACCCATTACACGGCCGCGCACTTCCATCTTAAAAAGATCTGTGATAATGGCATTGCTTACTGAGCCTACTACGCCGCCAAATAAGCCCGTTATAATGCGGGCACCTAACAGGAAATGATAACTGGGCGCTATCGCGCATAGAATAGTGCCCGCGATAAAACCGAAATAGA
Source organism: Chitinophagaceae bacterium (assembly GCA_035495345.1). GTDB lineage: Bacteria > Bacteroidota > Bacteroidia > Chitinophagales > Chitinophagaceae > JACMLD01. The sequence continues at coordinate 7,531 of DATJGC010000460.1, forward strand.
AAAACAACAATAGCTTCTTTCTATCAAATTTATCTGCAAAGCCCGCTGCCATTAACCCGGAGAAGCCGGCGCTGAATGCATACACGGAAACAACCAGTCCAAACTGCGCGGTGGAAATATGAAACGTAGGCAGCAAGATGGCACCAAGCGGTGAAAGCACCATGAAATCAAGTACCAGGGTAAATTGCAGCAGCGATAATACCGCAATGACAAAAGCCTGGTAAGGAGTAAAGACTTTTTCTTTTACAGGTAGGCTGGCCTGAAGGCTGGACATAAGAGTAGTTTTATTTTTTAATCATGGAGTTCTTCACAAAAGAAACCTGCTTCGGTGATCAATTGAACCACGGTGTCTGCATGCAGTTCTGCAGCTTCTATACGCAGTATTTTGTCTACATCATGCAGGTCTATATTCCAGCGGGCAATACGTGCCTGCCTGTTCAATAGCGGCGCTACTGTTTTTACCTGGCGCTTGTTATTAATATTTGTTTTTAAAATGAGCAACTCCACAGGATAAGCTTTATTAGTTAGTAATGGGGGACTTCACCTTGCCCACCGTTCATAAGTGATTATTTCAGGGCGTTAATGCTTTTATCACCAGCGCCAGCGTTTCATGCAATACCTTGTCTGTAAGCGTAAACTTTTTTCCGCCGATGCTTTGCCCCTCCAGGTGAAACTTTACCAGGTTATACATGGGCGCAAATGCAATGGACCAATACACTTCCAGCTGCACTTTTACCAGTTCATTTTTTTTGATGGCGTTGTTTACAAACGTATACATGGCATTTTTGAAACCACCGTCTACCATCTCAAGCGCCTTTTCCTGCAACGGAGAATGGCGCAACTGCTCCATGAACTGCATCTCCTGCGGGTACTTCAAACAATACTTTGCACGATTCAACCATTGCACACGCAGTCCTTCGCTAAATGACATTGAAGGATCAAAATTCTTTAGCGTGGCAGTGGCCATGGCACTAAAAGAAGCTGCCCATAATTGCATAATCAGATCTTCCCGGTCTTTGTAATAGATATACAACGTAGCGGGTGACACCCCGGCTGCTTTAGCCAATTTTTGCATGCTGAACCCATCAAAACCCTGTTTCACAATCATCTCTACCGCATGTGCGCGGATGGCCTGTATCTTATTATCATCACGGGTTCTCATGACCGCAAATATATAAATGAATGTTCGTTTAGTTATGAAGTGCCGTTGAAATTAGTTATCCACAGGGTGGATGCTTTTGACACCCGGAATTGCGTCGCCTCCTTTACGCATGATATGCCAGCTATTCTGGCCAGTAAACGCCAAATTCTTAGGTAACAAGCCACCTGCCAACACATGACAGGTTGAGCAATAGTAGAATGTAAACGTTTTCATGGAAATTAATTTTACATTAAGTATAAGTGACCAAAATATTATATATGTTTAGCCCGCTATTTGACGCTTGCCGCGCCTTTACTTTGCCGGTCATTAGCAGATTACTTATCATTTAACCAACTACTAACTACAATGAAGACAGTCATTTCAACGAAGTTCATCCTCCTGATGAGCTTGCTGCTCGCCTTTAGCGGTATTTCCGCTTTCGCCAAAGACCGGCCCGGCCGGCATGTAACGGCACCACCTGATCAGCAGGTAACCGGAAGAATTACCGATGCCGCCACCGGCGCACCACTTGCCGGCGCTACTGTAAGTGTAAAAAACACCCGCCGCAATACTGTTACGGATGCTGATGGTAAGTTTTCCATCTCGGTGGTAAATGATCAGTCTGTACTGATCATCAGTTTTGTTGGTTACACTGGTCAGCAATTGCCGGTACTTGGTAAAACCTCGTTCGACATAAAACTGGAAGCCATCTCTGCCGACCTTCAACAGGTGGTAGTAGTAGGTTATGGTACCCAGAACAAAAAAGATGTTACCGGCTCTGTTAAATCACTCAAAACAGAATCGTTCAACCGTGGTATCATTAACTCACCTGAACAATTGTTACAGGGTAAAGTAGCCGGTGTAAACGTTACCTCAGCCAGTGGTGAACCCGGCGGTAACTTATCCATCACCATTCGCGGACCAGGTGGCGTTAGAACCGGTAACACGCCTTTGTTTGTGGTAGATGGCGTAGCGCTGGATAACTCATCTACCGGTGGTGGCAACCCGCTTAATTTTATCAACCCGCAGGATATTGAATCGATAGATGTACTGAAAGATGCATCTGCCAGTGCTATCTATGGTACAAGAGGCGCCAACGGCGTTATCCTCATTACTACTAAAAGAGGTAAAGCCGGTGCAAGCGTAATGACCTACTCGGGCAGCCTGGGTGTATCTAACCTGGCAAGAAAAATAGACGTGTTTTCGGTGGCTGATTATAAAAAGAATGTTGCAGCAGTGGGTGGTGTGGTAGATGATAAGGGCGGTAATACCGACTGGCAAAAAGAGATTACCCGCACGGCCATCACGCAGAACCACAATGTTACGTTGAGCGGTGGTGCTAACAAGCTCACCTTTTATGCATCACTAGGCATGCAGAAACAACAGGGCATCATCAAGTACAATGATTTTAATCGCTATACCGGTCGCTTTAACGTTACCCAACGTTTCCTGGAAGACAGGCTTACGGTAGAAGTTAATTTAACGGCTTCATCCACCAGCGGTACCCGTCCGCCCATACAGGGTGTTATAGGCGATGCATTGTCAAACAATCCTACTTACCCCGCAAGAGATGCCAATGGCAATCCGGCGCAATACCAGGCCATCAACAACCCCTTGCAGTCTTTTACACTTGATAAGGAACTCACCAAGATAAACCGCGTGCTGGGCAATATCACCAGTACATTTAAGATTACTAAAGAACTGAGCTATAAACTCAATTTTGGTGTAGATAATTCAACCGGCACCAGGGATGTGCAGGCCTTGCCTTCATTGGTACCACAGCGTGATGGCAGGCTGGATACCTATTATACTACCAACCGCAATACACTGATAGAAAACTACCTTACCTATGCGCACAGTTTTGGCAATCATAAAATTGATGCGTTGGCAGGTCATTCATACCAGAAAGTATTCCTGCAGGGTCGCAATTACAGCATCAACAAATTTCCTATTTCACCGGTAGAGCCTCAATACAATCCTGGCACCGGTACAGAACTCACGCTGGTAAACAACGCGCCCGGTGGTTATGCATTCAACAATGAACTGCAGTCGTTCTTCGGAAGAGTAAACTACCAGTTCAACAACAAATACCTGGCTACCGTAAATTTCAGAACAGATGGTTCATCTAAATTTGGCGGTAACAACAAGTATGGTTACTTCCCCAGCTTCTCGCTTGGCTGGAAAATAAGCGAAGAAGCGTTTATGAAGAATTCCATCTTCAGCAACCTGAAACTGCGTGCAGGATGGGGACAAACCGGTAACCAGGAAATTGAGCCGAAGATTACATTGCCCAGCTACACGGCCATTGTATCTGCCAGCACCAGCTATCCGCTTTCTGCTACCGGCAGTTATCCAGCAGGTCTTACCTATCGCCGTTTGGCCAACCCAGACATTCAGTGGGAAGTAAGTACACAAACCAACCTGGGTCTGGATTTTGGTTTGTTCAATGGTAAACTGAACGGTTCAATTGATGTGTTCAATAAGAACACCAATAATATCTTACTGAGGGTAATACCTACCGACCCCATTGTGCCTGCACCCGAAGTTTGGACCAATGTAAAAGACATGAACATCAACAACAAGGGCCTGGAGCTTGACCTTGAATACCGAGTTGCCAACAATACCGGGTTCAGGTATTCTATTGGTGGTAATCTTACCTTAATTAAAAACAAGGTTACCAATTCACCCTTTACGGTGCTTCCTTCCGGTTCCGCCTCCGGTTCTGGTCTTACCTCCGCCACCATCAACGGCTATATCAACAACGAGCCCATTGGTACTTTCTTCCTGAAAGAATGGACCGGGCTTGATGCAAACGGCATCAGCACCTTCAGAGATACAGACAAAGACGGTGTGGTTACTGATAAAGACAGGATTGCTGCAGGCAGGGCGCTTCCCAATGTGTTGTACAATTTCAATGGAAGTGTGGGCTATAAAGGCTTTGACCTGGTGGCCAACTTCAACGGCGTTTCTGGTAACAAGGTGTACGATAATACGGCCAACGCCATTTTCTATAAGTTGAAATTATCTAAGGGCATCAACACTACCCCCGAGGCCATTGCTTATCCTAATGAGTCTACCAGCAATGCTGCACCGGTAAGCACCCGTTACCTGAAGAGCGGTGCGTTCCTTCGTCTTAACAACCTGGCGTTGGGTTATAACTTCAACCCTGCAAAAATTGGACTGGCACGTTGGGTAACTGCTTTAAGGTTATCAGTAACTGCACAAAATGTATTTATTATTACCAAGTACAATGGCTATGACCCGGATGTAAATACAGACAGGCAGATAGACGGTGTACTTTCTTATGGCATCGACTACCTCACTTACCCCAAGGCACGTTCATTTATTTTCGGTTTAAATGTTACATTCTAAAACTAACGCTCATGAAAAATATTAAGTACACAACAGCCTTTTTACTGGCGCTGATAACCATCATCAGCAGTTGCAGTAAACTAAATGAAAAGGCGCTGGATGAAATTTTAACCACCAGCAACCTCACTGATAAACAAATTGCCGACGGCCTAATAGCCCCGGTATACGCAAGGCTCCCGGACATCTTCCTGCACACCAATTATTTTACACTGCAGGAGATATCTACCGATGAGGCCATACTGCCCTACCGCGGTGGTACCGACTGGGGTGATAATGGCATCTATATTTCCATGCACAAACATGAAACCATCTCAAGTGATGTAAATGTGCGCAATACCTGGAACCTCATTACACAGGAAATTTCACGCTCCGTTACTGCCATCACTTCGCTTAAAACCAATAAAGACGCCAGTGCGCCACTGTACATTGCTGAAGCGAGGGGCATGCGCGCTTATTACAATTTGCTGAGTCTTGATCTTTTCGGAATTGCGTTTGTAAAAGAAGATGCCGAAGCATTGTCTAAAATCATTCGTGGCACCGAAGCTGTTGAATACATAAAGAGTGAACTGCTGGCCGTAGAACCGGTGCTTGACAATACCACCGGCCCGGGCAGGCTTACCAAGGCCGGTGTTTGGGGACTGTTGGCAAGGCTCTATCTCAATGCCGCTGTTTACCGCGATGTTTACGGCACGCCACAGTTTGCCAATGCCGATATGGATAAGGTGATTGAATATTGCGATAAGATCATTAGCTCAGGACAATTTGCATTGTCTGCTGATTACTTTGCCATTTTTGGCAACGCTAACCATGATAACAAAGAGTTGATCTTTGCGGTTGACCAGCGCCAGGATCTGAATGGTCATAATCGTATGGCTTATTTCTCTTTGTCTGGCGACCAGTATCCGCTCACTGCATTTCCTGCTGCTAACGGTACAGACGGACCGGCCATTACGCCCGATTTCTATGCCAGCTGGACCAGTGCCTATGGTGCTACAGACCCAGCGGCTGCTGACCCACGTTTTTACAAACAGAATATTTCTATCTATACCAACCCCGGTGATTCATGTGTTACTGATTTCAATATGGACAGGGGTATACTGCGCGGCCAGCAATATGGTTTGCTGCGTGTAAACGGGGCATTTGTAAAATGTTCCAATGGTAATTTTAAAGTTGGTAAACTATTCAACCTTTCCAGGAGCAATCCAAATTTACCGGTAGACTTTACCCTGGCCATTGATTACAGCACTGCGGGCAGCAACTATTCTACTGGTTACCGCGTGGAAAAATATGAGTTCAGTCGTGCTTCTGCCAGTGGAAGAAACTTCGGACAGGCCGATATTGTTATTCTACGCCTTGCAGATATTTACCTCATGCGCGCGGAAGCAAAGCTGCGGAAGAATGATGCAGCAGGCGCATTAACGGATGTAAATACGGTACGCACGTCAAGAACCGCCTATGCGCTGAAAGGCACGCCATTGCCCGCTATCACGCTGGACCTGTTGTTCCGTGAAAGAGGTTTTGAATTGTATTGGGAAATGACCCGCCGTACAGATATGATTCGTTTTAGTAAATACGAAGGCACATGGACCGAAAAATCCAGCACAGACAAAAACAAAAGGATTTTCCCGATTCCACAAAATGCCATTGACGGCGCTTCCAATCTGCCCAACTTTTTGAAGCAGAACCCAGGCTACTAATTTCAACAGTATAGCATACAAGCGAACCGAAGTCGTGCACACCCCATGCAAGACTTCGGTTTACTTTTTTAAAAGAGGCTAAGAGGTGAAGAGAGAAAGAGCATTTGCTTCGCTAAGGGTTGCGCACAGGGCTAACGGAGCTAACAGAGGGCTAAGAGAACACAGGGAAAAGAAGGAGAAAGGGCTATTGCTCCACAATATCTTCTCTATAGGTCTACCGCCGCTGTACGAAGTCTCCAGACTTCGTACGTCCTATGTTCTCCCGGGTCTCTGACCCGCTTAACGAACATTTAAACTTTATACTACTGAGCTTAGCCGTCAGACCAAGGGTCAGACGGGGGGCGCTGTTACCGCACTCGCTGCTCCCTTCGCCTAATCGCCGCGTGAAACCATCCAGGCAAAAGCTTTTTGACTTTTTACTTTTTACTTTTGACTTGTTACTACCAAAAAGCAATATACAAAGCCGTTAGTATGCCCATGATCAGCACGGAGCCAACGATAAATGATGGTGAGCTGCGGAAGAGCGAAGCATCCACTTCAATGATCCGTTTGGCATTGCGGGTGCGGCGGTCGAGCAGGCTCATGGCAATCATCAGCAGCACGATAAATACAAAGACGATGCTCATACGGTCAAGGAAGGGATAGTCTGGAAAAGTGCCGTTGGTCCACACCGGTAGAAATTTTAAGATGACCGATAGCGGAATGGTGAGCAGCGCGCCTGAAAGCGCTGCCGCGGAACTAGTGCGTTTCCAGAAAATACCCAGCAGGAAGATGGCTAATACGCCGGGTGAGATAAACCCTACATACTCCTGTATAAACTGGTAGGCCTGATCGAGCGTACTTAAAGCCGGTGCAATAAGACTGGCAATGATCATACTGATGATGACGGCCCAGCGGCCGGTGCTGATCAGCTTTTTCTCACTGGCTTCCTTATTGAAAAATTTCTTGTAAATATCAAGGGTAAAAATGGTAGAGATACTA
>DATJGC010000461.1:0-6948 GCA_035495345.1 Chitinophagaceae bacterium
GGCATGGATGATTATATCAGCAAACCCTTTAAGCCGCACGAAATTGCAGTGATGATAAGAAAATGGGCTTCTTAGCCCATTTTTTTTGCACCTGATTCCTTCAAGCAAGATGTTTTCACAAAGCACCGGCACTGCGTCTGTTGCCGGCTGATTTTACTTACCGCAAAAAAAACCTAAGAAAAAATTTGCGTAACTAAAAAGTTACCTATATTTGTGTAACCTAAAAGTTACTCATTTGAGCGCTGGGTGGTTGGCCAGTAAGCTGCCTGTGGGGAAGCAGCAGGTTGTATTGTTGTACTACCGGTGAGGGGTATCCGAAAAACTTCTTCCATTTGCTCTGCGGGGTATTTAGCGCTAAAGCTTCCCTGCGGTTCAATTATGTTCACGCTTATTTATTCATTATAAAACCATTTTTATGAACAGAAGCATACAGCACGAGTATTTTTTTGCGCAGTCGCCGGTTACTGTTTGGGAATACCTTACCAACCCAGACCTGATGACCTTGTGGCTAATGAAAAACAATTTTACGCCAGAGGTAGGCGCAGAGTTCCAGTTTACTACCAAGCCCATACCCAGCCTTGATTTTGATGGCATTTTTTACTGTAAGGTGTTGGAGTTGGTACCGCATAAAAAGTTAAGCTATTCATGGAAGAGCGGACCGGGTGATAAAAAGATAACCCTGGATTCTGTGGTGCGTTGGACGCTGGAGCCAGCAAATGGCGGCACCAAAGTATTGCTTGATCACAGCGGGTTTGAGAAAGATGATAACCTGGCCATGTACAATGGTTTGTTACAGGGCTGGCTGGAGAAATTTGCAAAAATTGAAAAACTTATAAACGAAGAAGCACATGTCCGCACCAAGGCCTGATGCATTCCAGGTAATTGCCGACCCCAGTCGGCGAAAGATGCTTTTGCTGTTATCAAAAGACAGTCTTACCATTAACAGCCTTGCGGAGAACTTCAGCATGAGCAGGCCGGCGGTGTCTAAGCATGTAAAGCTGCTGGCATCCGCCGGCTTTATCAGCATCCGTGACATTGGGCGAGAGCGCTACTGCACCCTGCGCCAGGAGGGCTTTAGCGAATTGCAGGACTGGCTGTCTTATTTTGATAGCTTCTGGAATTCTAAGCTGAAGAAACTGGAAATACTGCTGAACAATAAGAAGCCTCACTAGGTATAAAGGATGGAAGAGAAGCTGCATACATGTTGGGGAACGGAAAACTGGAAATGCCAGGGGCAAATGCCTGCTTGCTTTTAAGCAGGTTTTATCTCATAATGCAGTTCCACCATGCCGTTTTTATAGGCCGATACATTTTTGAGGTGCAGCGGCTGCTCGAGGCCAGTGGATGTAAAAAATGGCAGTCCACCCCCCAGCAAAATGGGTAAGATAGACAACCGGATTTCCTGCACCAGTTGCTGTTGTAAAAAATCATGCGCCAATGCCGCGCCGCCCACTACCCAGCAGTTTTTGTAATGGGGTGCCAGCCTTTTCTCTACCAATGCCGAGTGGTCACCCGTAAAAATTTCAACGGAGGGGCGGTCTACCCGCAGCGGCCTGCTGGCCACAACAATACAGGGCTTATCACCGTAGGCCCAGCCATAGGTGGCAGCAAGTGCCAGCGCGTGTTCATAGGTGTTAGCGCCCATAATATACGCGTCAATGCCTGCCAGGAATTCAGCTGCATCTTCCGGTTCAACGCCCGCCTCATATCGGTCGGTGGTATCAAACCAGGAAATACTATTGTCTTTCCGCGCAATGTAACCATCCAGGCTGGCCACCATGTGCAGGCAGATAGTGCAGTGGGTTGTCATGCAAAATTTTTATGATCATTATTGTAATGACGGCGCTTAATAAAAATACGGTTTTCAAATGAGTGTATGCTTTGCTGCGCCTTACGGTGGGGCGGTGCAGCAACGTGGTACACAATAATTACTGTTATTAGTAGTTTATGATTGGCTGGGGTTTTGTAGATTTTAGCCAGGGGGCAAGCCCATTTTTGCAGCGAAATGCTATATTTACAAATCGTAATGAGACTACTAATTGCTTTTTCCCTAATAGGTTGTTTTCTTTTGGCTGCTGGCTTGCGCGTCAGTGCCAGCAACCATCCCGGTCTTTTTACGGCGGCCAGCCATGCGGCAAAAGCCTCGCATCATTCCATTAATAGCATCTCCGATAGTGCAGCATTTACCCAGGACGCAGATCTGCCCGGGCAAAATGAACCAGTCCTGCTGGAAGAAGAAGATGATGATGAGGAGAACTGCCGAAAGACGCGGCCCCTGACCGCCCCGCAGGCGGGTTATTGCTGCGAAACCATTTTCACCACCGCTTATTATTATACCAAAACCGTATTTACCGGTGGCCCTGCGCGCCATATCCCCAACGGTAAATTTCTCTCCATTCGTGTATTAAGAATTTAGTCCTGCAACCGCCGCAACACGTCGGCTTTCAGCAACGACTGTTTTTTGCAAATAATGTGGCCAAGGGCCCATACAGTCAGTGTACAGCAACAGGATATACCTCTATTCGCTTATTGTTTTAACGCCTCTTTACTATCATGAACAGAATTGTGTTGATCACAGGTTTTTGCGCCCTGCTGTGCCAGGCCGCCTGCAAACAAAAAAAAGAAACAAAAGAAGAAGTCAGCAAATACGCCGTTACTTCCCCGCTCCAGGTAGATACCTCCTTTGCCAAAGAATATGTGGCACAGATCAAATCCATCCGCAATATTGAAATACGCGCGCTTGAAAAAGGCTTCCTCCAAAATGTATATGTAGACGAAGGCCAGTATGTAAAAGCCGGCCAGCTACTTTTTAAAATCATGCCGCGCATTTTTGAGGCTGAATTGCTGAAAGCGGAAGCAGAAGCAAAAGCCACCAGCATTGAAGTACAGAATACCAAGTTGCTGGTAGATAAAAATGTTGTGTCTAAAACGGAACTGGCCATGGCGGAGGCGAAGGCAGACCAGGCCAAGGCTGAAGTGGCGCTGGCAAAAGTGCATTTGTCGTTTACCGAGATACGCGCACCCTTTGCAGGAAGCATTGACCGCATACCTCATAAGCTGGGCAGCCTTATTGATGAGGGTGAACTGCTCACCAGCCTCTCAGACAACAGCGAGATGTTTGCCTATTTCAATGTGTCTGAACCAGAATACCTGGATTATAAAACCAATGCTAAAAACAACGGCGCCACCCGGGTAAACCTGCTGCTGGCCAATAATAAACCGCTGCCTTACAAAGGCATTGTTGAAACCATTGAGAGTGAATTTAACGGAGAAACGGGCAATATCGCCTTCAGGGCAAAGTTTCCGAACCCGGATAAATTGCTGAAACATGGAGAAACCGGTAAAGTGCAGATGACCGTTCCGCTGCGGCAGGCGCTGGTGGTACCACAAAAAGCCACTTTTGAAATACAAGATAAGACCTATGTATTTGTGGTAGACAACAACAATGTAGTAAAATCAAGAAATATTACCATCAGCAACCGCATGCCAGATTTGTTTGTGGTATCCGGCGGGTTGACCGCTTCAGACAAAATACTCATAGAAGGGGTACAGAAAGTGAAAGACAATGACAAGATTGTTGCTTCGTTTGTAAACCCCGCAGATGTTATTGCACGCCTGAAACTCTTTGCCGAGTAAACACTTACCTCAAAACATCGTATTCAATGTTCAATAAATTTATACACCGGCCTGTGCTGTCCATCGTGATATCGCTCATCATTCTTTTTATGGGCGCACTGGCCATGACCAAATTGCCGGTTACACAGTTTCCTTCTATTTCTCCTCCCAAGGTAACGGTTACCGCAGATTACCCCGGCTCTAACGGAGAGCTGATGACCAAGGCCGTGCTGATTCCGCTGGAGCGTGCCATCAATGGTATACCTGGTATGAAGTACATGGCATCAGATGCAGGTAATGATGGTGAAGCCAGCATTCAGGTAGTATTCAACCTGGGCACAGACCCTAATATTGCCGCGGTAAACGTACAGAACAGGGTAGCATCGGTAGTAAATAAACTGCCGCCGATAGTAGTGCGCGAAGGCGTAAAGATTACGCGCGAAGAATCCAATATGCTGCTCTACATCAATGTATACAGCAAGGATGCGACGATGGACCAGAAGTTTCTTTTCAACTTTGCTGATATCAATATTCTGTCTGAACTGAAACGTGTAAACGGTGTGGGTGTGGCAGATATTCTTGGTAACAGGGAATATGCCATGCGCATCTGGTTAAAGCCAGACCGTATGCTGGCCTACAGCATTTCAGCAGAGGAAGTAATGAAGGCTTTGGAAGACCAAAGCCTGGAAGCATCGCCCGGTAAAACCGGCGAAAGCTCGGGTAAACGTTCACAGGCCTTTGAGTACGTATTGAAGTATTCAGGAAGGTTTAGTGATAAGGCCGGGTATGAAAATATCGCCATCAAGGCCAATCCCAACGGAGAATTGCTGCGTTTAAAAGATGTAGCAGATATTGAGTTTGGCAGTTCTATGTATGATATCTATTCTACGCTGAATGCACAACCTTCTGCGGCCATTGTGCTCAAGCAATCTTATGGCAGCAACGCCAGCCAGGTAATTGAAGATGTAAAGGCAAAGATGAAAGAGATCAAAACATCCACTTTTCCCAAGGGCGTGGATTACGAGATCAGCTATGATGTTTCTACATTTTTGGATGCCTCTATTGAGAAGGTAGTGCATACCCTGGTAGAAGCATTTATCCTGGTGGGGTTGGTGGTGTTCCTGTTTTTGGGCGACTGGCGTTCTACCCTCATACCAGCCATTGCTGTACCGGTATCACTGGTGGGAACTTTTATCTTTATGCAGTTTTTTGGCATTACGCTTAACCTTATAACACTGTTTGCACTGGTACTGGCCATTGGTATTGTGGTAGACAATGCCATTGTTGTAATTGAAGCGGTGCATGCAAAAATGGAAGCCACACATTGCACCCCGTTGGAAGCCACGGAAGCAGCCATGCATGAAATGAGCGGCGCCATCATTGCCATCACTTTTGTAATGGCGGCGGTGTTTATACCGGTAGCGTTTATGTCGGGCCCCGTGGGTATTTTTTACCGACAGTTCTCCATTACCATGGCCACCTCCATTATCTTATCTGGTGTGGTAGCCTTAACACTTACGCCGGCGCTTTGTGCCATTATGCTGAAGAACAACCATGGCCAGCCAAAGAAATCTATCATGTCCCGGTTCCTGGATGGCTTTAACAACCGCTTCAACAAATTGAATAACCGTTACCAGCGTTTGCTAACCCTGATTGTAAACCGCCGGCTGCTGACCTTTGTCATCTTACTGGCATTTTGCGCGGGCACCTGGTTGCTGAGCAATACGGTGCCTTCCGGCTTTATACCCAATGAAGACCAGGGTATGTTTTATGCGGTGATACAAACGCCGCCCGGCTCCTCACTGGAACGTACAAACGAAGTAGCACAACGCCTGCAGAAAATTGCAGAGGGCATGGAAGAGGTACAGTCTGTTTCTGCCCTGGCGGGATATGAAATTCTTACGGAAGGCACCGGCTCTAACAGCGGCACCTGCCTGGTAAACCTGAAAAGCTGGAGCCAGCGCAAACATTCTGTACAGGAGGTAATGGAAGAGCTGGAAGAACAGTGTAAAAGTATTTCCGGTGCTACCATTGAGTTCTTTCAACCACCGGCGGTGCCGGGTTATGGTGCAGCCGGCGGGTTTGAACTGCGTTTGCTAGACAAGGCCAGCTCGGGCGATTATAAAAAAATGGAAACCGTAAGCCAGGACTTTGTAAAAGAACTCAGCAAGCGTCCGGAACTGGCTTCTGTTTTTACCTTTTACAGTGCCAGCTTTCCGCAATACATGTTACGGATAGACAATGATATTGCGCGGCAGAAAGGCATAACCATTGAGAATGCCATGACCACCCTTTCTACGCTTATTGGAAGTAACTATGAGACCAGCTTTATAAAGTATGATCGCCAGTACAAGGTGATGGTGCAGGCCTTACCTGAATACCGCGCGCTGCCGGAAGATATCCTGAAATTATATGTTAAGAACGACCGTGATGAAATGGTGCCCTATGCTGCGTTTATGAAAATGGAGAAGGTATACGGGCTCTCTGAAATTACGCGTCATAATCTTTACAATGCAGCAGAGATCAGCGGGGCATCAGGCGCAGGCTATAGCAGCGGCTCTGCCATCAATGCCGTTGAAGAGGTAGCAAAGAAAACGCTGCCCAGGGGTTTTGGTATAGACTGGGCCGGTATCTCTGCAGATGAGGTGGCCAGGGGTAATGAAGCCATTGTAATCTTTCTTATCTGCCTGGGCTTTGTGTACCTGTTACTGGCCGCGCAGTATGAGAGTTTTTTATTGCCGCTGGCGGTTATTCTTTCATTGCCCACGGGCATCTTTGGCGCTTTTCTTTTATTGAAATGCACCGGTCTGGAAAATAATATCTATGCACAGGTAGCCATGGTAATGCTGATTGGACTGCTCGGAAAAAATGCGGTACTGATTGTAGAATTTGCCGTGCAGAAACACCGTGCAGGAGAATCGGTATTGCAGGCTGCCATACAGGGCGCGGCCCTGCGTTTCCGTCCCATCTTAATGACATCGTTTGCATTTATAGCGGGCTTAATTCCGCTGGTATTTGCTTCGGGTCCGGGTGCCCTTGGTAACCGCACCATTGGAACGGCGGCATTGGGCGGTATGCTTTTCGGAACTGTGTTTGGTGTAATCATAGTGCCGGGCCTGTATTTCATTTTTGGAAAAATGTCTGAGAAGAAAGTGATGGTAAAAAACCAGCGCGAAAATCCTGTAACCGAAGAAATGAGTCATCAAATAGAAAACCTGAAACATTATGTATAAGCAACGGCTCCAACCGTTATTGATTGTGCTGGGCCTTTGCCTGTATGTGGCGGCCTGTAAAGTGCCGGCGGCTACCAGGGCCACCGAAAATAAAAATGTG
>DATJGC010000462.1:0-10222 GCA_035495345.1 Chitinophagaceae bacterium
TAGATTAGTCTAACATTATATTTTTGTGGCTCTAATAAAAGATATGCGCATCCTTTTTTCCCTGGCCTTACTGCTGGTACTGCCCGGCCTTTCTGCCCAAATGCTCACCATCAGCGGGCTGGTGCGTGATGCCCAGGACAGGCAGGCATTGGCTTCCTGCAGTGTTACGGTGCTGAACGGTGCGCAGGGTACCCGTACAGATGGCCGCGGGCGCTTCACCCTTACGGTGCCTGCGCAATCCAGCATCATCATTTCTTTCTCCGGCTACGGGGCCGATACGGTCTCTGCAGCGGTGCTGGCCCAGCAGCCGGTCGTTCTATTGCAACCCTTGCAGAGATTGCTGGAAGATGTAGTGGTCACCGGCGTATCACGTGCCACTTTGGTGCGAGAAAACCCCGTGGCCGTCAGCAGGGTTTCGGCCAGGAGCATCGACAGGGCAATAGAGCCCAATATCATTGATGCACTCGTGCGCAATGTGCCCGGCCTCAATGCGGTAAAAACCGGCCCCAATATATCAAAGCCATTTATCCGTGGCCTGGGCTATAACCGCGTACTCACGTTGTATGATGGCATCCGGCAGGAAGGACAGCAATGGGGAGATGAACACGGAATAGAAGTAGACGGTTACAATATAGAAAAAGCGGAGGTGATAAAAGGCCCTGCCAGTCTTATGTTTGGTTCTGATGCGCTGGCAGGCGTGGTAAGCCTCTTCCCTACTGTTCCAAAACAACAGGATGGCAGGTTGCATGGAAGGGTCTTGTCTGAATACCAGCACAACAATGGCTTACTTGGGTTAGGCGCACGGCTGGGTTATCACAACGGGCATTGGTGGTGGATAGCCCGCGGCGCCCAACGCATCGCAAAAAATTACCGCAATGCAGTAGATGGGTGGGTGTACAATACCGGTTTTAGAGAAACCAACGCATCTGTTGCGGTGGGCTTTCTTACCGCCAGGGGCAATAGCCAGTGGAATATCAGCCTGTACGATAACCTGCAGGGCATACCGGATGGCAGCAGAGACTCACTCAGCCGCCGGTTTACCTACCAGGTAGCAGAAGGCAACCTGGATGATATTGCGCAGCGGCCCCTGGTAGCGCCGCATCTCCTGAAAAGTTATACACTCAGTCCCCTGCACCAGCATATACAACACTACAGGCTGTACAGCAATCACCATTATAACCTCGGTAAGGGAGCATTGGATGCCACACTCGGCTTTCAGCAGAATGTAAGAAGAGAATATAGTCACCCCACGGCCCCCGGCCAGGCAGGACTGCATGTTCGGCTGCGCACCATCAACTATGGCCTCAGCTATCATCTGCCACGCATAAAAAATATGGAGTTTACCGCCGGCATCAATGGCATGTACCAGCAAAACAGCAGCAGGGAAGCTACAGATTTCCCGGTGCCCAATTATCATTTGCTAGATGTGGGCGGCTTTTTATACGGCAAATGGAAACAGGGAGACCTTACGGTAAGCGGCGGACTCCGTTATGATACCCGCCAGCTAAAAGGAAAAGACCTGTTCGTTACCGTTAGTGCGGCCAATGGTTTTGGCCGGCAGGTGTTTCCGCCAGATACCATGGGCGCTGTGCAGCAGTTTACTGCTTTCAACAAATCATTTACCGGGCTGTCACTAAGCCTGGGCACTGCCTACCAGTTTACGGAACATTTCAGTGGCAAGCTCAACATTGCGCGGGGTTACCGGAGCCCGAATATCACCGAGTTTGCGGCCAATGGTTTGGATCCAGGTGCACATATCATCTACCTGGGCAACCAGCAATTTGTGCCTGAGTTTAGCTGGCAGCAGGATATTGGCCTTACGGCCGAATATGCCCACCTGGATGCCGCCATCAGCATTTTCAACAACCATATCCAGCATTATATTTATCTCTCTCAACTGGCAGATGCACAGGGCAACCCGCTCACGGATGCACAGGGCAACAAAACTTTTCAGTACCAACAAGGCGCAGCGCATTTGTACGGAGCAGAGGCTTCGCTTACCATTCGTCCCTCTTTTATCAGGGGTTGCAGTTTTGCCAACAGCATGGCCATCACTTATGGCAATAATCAAAATACGGCGTATAAAAATGCGGGCGTTAATGGTGAATACCTGCCGCTGATACCTCCGTTAAAATGGCTGAGCAGTCTCTCGCAGGAGCTCAGCACCACTTCAAAAATATTTACCAGCGTACAGCTGAAAGCAGAAATTGAACACAGCGCGGCGCAGGAAAGGTACCTCGCACTTTTCAATACTGAAACCGCCACACCTGCGTATACATTGTTCAGCATTGCCGCGGGTACCAGTATTGCGTATGCAAAACAACGCACACTGCAATGCCAGTTACAGGTAAACAACCTGTTTAACCAGGCTTACCAAAGCCATTTAAGCAGGCTCAAATATTTTGAGTATTACAGTGCATCGCCCAATAACCAGCTGGGCATGTTCAATGTGGGCAGGTCTGTATGCTTTAAGATGATAATAGATTTTTAATAAACTCTGGTTGCGGCCGCAACTATTATTTAAGCTTAAAACTTTTGCGCACTTTCTCCCGGTGCATGGCGCCCCAATCACTGAGCGATTGTAATACCTGCTGCAGGCTGTCTGCATACGCCGCCAATTCATATTCTACGGTTACCGGCGTGCTGGCAAACACCTTTCGTTTTACAAAACCATTTAACTCCAGTTCTTTTAATTCAGCAGACAATACTTTAGCAGAGATGCCTTCCACAACGCGCTGCAGTTCATTAAAACGCTTGTTGCCATCCATGAGGGCAACAATGATACGTAGCTTCCATTTACCGCCAATCACATACAAGGCATCTGCAATGGTGTTCAGCCGGGCCTTGCAGGCAGCACCGGCATGTTCTTCTTTTAACCTGGGCATGCTATACATTCATTTACGGTGTCACTAACCTTTGGGTAACCGGTATCCTTTTGTATACTACTTACCTTTTGTAAGCAAAGCTAAGTAATTTTGGTTTTCAAATTAAAAAACTACAATTATGGCAACAACAAAATGGATATTAGACAGTACGCACAGTGAACTGGGTTTTAAAATAAAACACCTGATGATCAGCAATGTTTCCGGCGCTTTTAAAAGCTTCACCGCAGAAGCCACCACCGAAGGAACAGATTTCAGTACCGCAAAGATTAACCTTCGTGCAGAAATGGCGTCTATTTCTACCAATAACGACCAGCGCGATGCGCATCTCCGGAATTCAGATTTTTTTGAAGTGGAAAAATACCCTGAACTTATATTTCAATCTACCAGCATCCAGAAAAAAGCGGATGATGCATTTGCATTACAAGGCAACCTTACCATGAAGGGCATTACCAAACCCGTTACTTTACAGGTAGAATTTAATGGCCTCGCAAAAGACACATGGGGTAATGAAAAAGCAGGCTTCCTGGTATCAGGTAAAATTAACCGCAATGACTGGGGCGTCAGCTTTAATGGCATCCTGGAAACAGGTGCCCTGGCACTGGGTGAAGACGTGAGGATAATCGCCGAAATTCAATTTATTAAACAGGCCGTTGAAGTACCTGCATAATTTAACGGTCATCAACCAAGGAATATGTTACTGCAAAGAACAATAGAAAGAATAGATACGCCGGCCGCCGAGCCTGGCTTCCTGGGGGCGGGTCACAGCGCCCGCCCGCTCATCAACGCAGATTTTGCGGACAGCGATCCATTTATCCTGCTGATGGATGATGTGCTGGATAAAAAAGACAGCGCACCCGTGGGCGGTCCGCACCCGCATGCGGGCTTTGAAACAGTTTCTTTATTACTGGAAGGAGAATTGGGCGATGAAGCACACCGCATGCAGGCAGGCGATTTTCAGCTGATGACTGCCGGCAGTGGCATCATTCATACGGAAACGATCGATAAACAGGCAAGGATGCGTTTGCTGCAGCTATGGGTAAACCTTCCCAAAAAAGACAGGTGGACAACCCCACGTGTGCAGGATCTTCCGCTTGCACACGTGCCCACCCTTCTCCGTGATGGCCTTCAGATAAGGTTGTACAGCGGTGCACTGGAAGAATTGGTTTCGCCCATAAAAAATCATACACCCATGATCATTGCAGACATCAGCATGGATGCTGGCACAGATACCAGTCTTGCCATTCCGGGTGCCTACAATGGATTTCTCTATGTACTTGAAGGCAGCGTACTTGCGGGTGAAAGCCTCCGCCTCCTGGAAGAAGAACAGGTAGGCTGGCTTAACCGCCCTGCTACATCAGCATCTACCCAGCTCACCGTGCAGGCTGGTACTGCAGGCGCAAGATTTGTTTTGTATGCAGGCCAGCCAACGGGCGATACCATTCTCTCTCACGGTCCTTTTATTGCAGACAAGCCAGAAGAAATTCAGGCATTATACAAGCGCTTCCGGCATGGTGGCATGCAACATATTAATAGCGTGGCACCTGAACAAAAGATACACTGGTAGTTAAGTTGCAGCTGTAGCTGCAAACCCTGCATTGTACATGAAGAAGCCGGCAGCGGGTGTTTATCATTCCCGCTACTGGCTTATCTTCATAGTATGAACCGTCTATTAGCCTGCCTGCTGCTGCTGGCCTGCCATTGTGAGGCCCAGGATAATTATGAGATACAGGTCTATGGGTCTCAAACCCAGCAAAAAGGCAGCACCATGTTTGAGCTGCACAGCAATTTCACTTTTAATGGTGAAAAAAACAGTACCGATGGCGTATTGCCCAGTTACCACGCCCTGCATGAAACAGTAGAGATTACCACGGGTATTACTTCCGTGTTTGAAATAGGGGTCTATCTTTTTACGGCTTATATACCCGGTCATGGCTACCAGATTGTAGGCAGCCACTTGCGGCCCCGTATCATGGCACCTGTACAATGGAACCTGCCCGTTGGCCTGAGCCTTTCCAGTGAAATAGGTTACCAGAAAGCCGAGTTTTCTTCCAGTACCTGGACGGTGGAAGTACGCCCCATTATAGACAAGCAATGGGCAAAATGGTATGCATCTTTTAACCCCACGCTGGGCATTTCATTGAAAAGCAAGTACGATAGGTCAACCCCTACCTTTGAACCCAACCTGAAAGTTTCTTACAACGTCTTCAAAAACAGTGGTATCGGGCTTGAATACTATGGAGACTTAGGCTATATCAACAACCTCCAGAAATTTCCAGAACAGAGTGATGCCCTCTTTATTACTTATGACTTACTCAACAACCTTACCTGGGAGTTCAACGCAGGCGCCGGCTTTGGCCTTACGGCTGCTACAGACCCCTTTGTGCTAAAGGTAATTCTTGGCAGAAGAGTGAAATGGAAGACGGCTCCTAAAAAAGCCATCGTAACGCCTTGATGCTAACGGGCTAAAGGCCAAGTAGTGTTTACTGCGCAAAAAAGAATTACAACGCGTTAACAAAAAACTCGGCTTGTCCATAAACCTGGCACTGCTTTTACGCGTATACCTGTGAATATTGTTAAGCAAATCTTATTTAACAGGCGCGCGTAGAAAACAGGAAACATTCTTGCGCTTACTGCCGTTTTACTCAATTTTATGAAGTCAATTATAATAATCGCCACCAGCCTCCTGCTCTCGCTTACAGGCTGGCAAACAAATTTTGAAAAAGCAAAAGAAAGCGCAAGAGAACAGCACAAACTGGTGTTGCTCAATTTTTCGGGTTCAGACTGGTGTGGGCCCTGTATAAAAATGCGCAAAGACATTTTTGATAGTCCTTCCTTCACTAAGATGGCAGATAGTTTGCTGGTACTGGTAAATGCAGACTTTCCGCGCAGCAGGAAAAACCAGCTCTCAAAGGAACTGCAACAACAGAATGATCAGCTGGCAGAAAAATACAACCAGCAGGGAATCTTTCCGTTAACCGTATTACTGGATGAAAATGGCAAAGCCCTCAAAACCTGGCAGGGCCTCCCCAAAGATGCCGCCGGCTTTATTGAAGAGATAAAAAGCCTTGCCAATGCCCGAAAATGACCTGCTCATACAACTAGCAGAATTCAAGCATACCCAAAAACTGATGGGCAACCGTTTTGAAATAACGGTAGTGGCAGAAGACGCGGCATGGGCCAATGAAAAGATTATGATGGCGGTGAATGAAATCCGCCGGATAGAACAATTGCTCACCACTTATAATGAAGAAAGTCAAACCTGCCAGGTAAACCGTTATGCCGGCATACGGCCGGTGGCGGTTGATAAGGAGGTCTTTCAGCTTATACAACGTTCAATACGCATATCGGCACTAACAGATGGCGCCTTTGATATTACGTACGGCTCACTGGATAAAAGCCTCTGGAACTTTGATATGCATATGACCAGCCTGCCCTCTCCTGAACAGGCAAAAAAAATGGTGAGGCTGATCAACTATCGCAATATCATTCTTAACGAAGCGGATAGTACCGTCTTTCTAAAAGAAAAAGGCATGCGCATTGGCTTTGGAGGAATCGGAAAAGGATATGCCGCAGAAATGGCGAAAGCCCTATTACGGAAAGAAGGAGTACGCAGTGGTATTGTAAATGCCTCCGGCGATCTTACCACCTGGGGTACACAGGCCAATGGCCAGCCCTGGACCATCGGTATTGCCAACCCCAATAACGCAGCGCTGCCATTTTCTTATATGAACATAACGGATATGGCAATCGCTACTTCAGGCAATTATGAGAAGTTCGTGGTCATCAATGGTAAAAAATATTCTCATACTATCAACCCCGCTACCGGGCTGCCGGTAACGGGCATCAAGAGCGTTACCATCATCAGCCCAAATGCTGAGATTGCAGATGCCATGGCCACGCCGGTAACCATTATGGGTATCAAGGCAGGCGTGCAACTCATTAACCAGGTAAAACACCTGGCCTGTATTATTATAGACGATAACAACAAGATTTATTCATCCAACAACATCCACTTACAATGAGCAAGAAAAAGTACGTCGGTTTGCTGACCGCGGTTCCCGTAGCATCATTGCTGCTGCTTACCACTTCATGCAAAACCGTGAAGGAATACCAGAAGAACAAACTCAATGATGCAGAGATGACACTCGGCAACCGAAGCATAGAAAAAACAGAATTAAGTTTCCAGGGTTACCGTGAAGGCGCATCTGGTGCCAACGCAGGTAAAACAGGCGGTGGGTGCGGCTGTAACTAAGCTGTAGAAAATAACATGACAAACTATACCAGTACAACATTGTATGAAAAGAATCTTTTTAACGGCGGCCGGGCTCATGGCTTTATTGCACTCTTTTTCACAGAAAGTTCCAGACAGCAGCATCGTTCCTTCCAGGAAATTAACCATTGATGAAGTCAATATTGTAAGCAGCTATTATAGCCAGAATGGCAACAACGCAGCGGTTACGGGTGGTATTGGTTCAGAAAAACTTACAGATATTGCCACCGTGTTTGATATTAAACTCACCCGGTACGATAAGAAACTTCGGAAACACAGTTTCACCGGCGAGCTGGGCATTGACCACTACACATCCGCTTCTTCAGATAAGATTGATCTGAAGGCAAACTCATCCGCCTCTCACGCAGATAACCGCATATATCCATCGCTGGGCTGGACCATCGAGAATGAAAAAAAGGGCCATAGTTTTGGCCTGGGTGTTTCCGCTTCCACTGAATTTGATTACAAATCATTTGGCGGTAATATTCATTTTTCAAAAAAGACCAATAACCGCAATGGTGAGTTTACTGCTAAGTTCCAGGCTTACCTGGATAAAGTAAGCCTGATACTACCGGTAGAGTTGCGCCCTGGTGGTGAGCGTGAGCATGAACATTATCCCACCTCTTCTCGCAATACCTTTTCGGGCTCGGTATCGTATTCACAAATTATCAATGAGCGTTTGCAGGTCATGTTCCTGGCAGATGTTGTACAGCAACAGGGATACCTGAGTCTTCCTTTTCACCGCGTGTATTTTGCAGATGGCAGTGTACACCAGGAAGCCTTACCAGACAGTCGTTTTAAATTACCGCTTGGCTTCCGGGCAAATTATTTCCTGGGCGATAGGTTTATCGTAAAAACTTATTACCGTTTCTATACAGATAGCTGGGGCATTAAATCACACACCGCAGACATTGAAGTGCCGGTGAAGCTCACCCCGTTTTTATCGGTGAGTCCTTTCTACCGTTTCTATAGCCAGACTGCCATGAAATACTTTGCGCCGTACCAGCAACACACGGCAAGCAACCAGTATTATACCAGCAATTATGATTATGCAAAATTCAACAGCAGCTTCTTTGGTGCGGGGCTCAGGCTTGCACCGCCGGGCGGCGTCTTTGGTGCTGCGCATTTTCAAAGCATTGAACTAAGGTATGGGCACTATGCAAAAACTGTGAGCCTTCAATCTAATATCGTTTCACTACACCTCAAGTTTAAATAATAATAGGCTGCACTGCAGTCTGGCTTGCGAAGTCTGCAATACAAACAATAAACCCTGTCGGTACCGACAGGGTTTATTTATATCAATGGATATTTGTTTTCGTTGTTTGTTATTCTATGCTAATAGCTGACTGCTTCTATTAATTGCCGGATAATGCTGCAAAGGTATTACCCTGAGACATATCACCGGTATCATATCCCTTCTTAAACCAGTACATACGCTGCTGAGAAGTACCGTGTGTAAATGCATCTGGCACTACCCTGCCTGAAGCCTGCTTTTGTAACCTGTCGTCACCAATAGCATTGGCAGCGTTTAATGCTTCTGCAATATCGCCTTCTTCTATAATATTATTTTTCTGCTGTTCGTAATGTGCCCACACACCGGCATAGAAATCTGCCTGCAGTTCCATCATTACAGAGTATTTGTTAGCCTCTACTTCACTTGATTGTTGTCTCAATTGCCCAATTTTCTCTGCAGTACCATCCAGGTTTTGTATATGATGACCCACTTCATGCGCTATCACATAGGCCATGGCAAAATCACCGGGTGCGTTCAGCTTGGTTTGCATATCCTGGTAAAAAGACAAATCAACATAGAGTTTGCTATCGCCGGGGCAATAAAAAGGACCAGAGGCAGCAGATGCACCACCACAGGCAGAATTTACCTGGTCTCTGAAGAGTACCAGTGTAGGATCTGTGTATTGCTTTCCTTTCTTTTTAAATAATTCACTCCAGATATCTTCTGTATCTGCCAGAACTACTTTTACAAACGATGCACGTTTGTCATCGGCCGCCTTGTCTTCCGGACTCATTGTGGTGGCAGGACCGTTAGAAGAAACAGAAGGTATTTGAGATGGGTCTATATCATTACCGCTTAAGAAAGAATATACAAGGTAAATGATAACGCCAATGATGCCACCGCCGGTAGCGAGGCCTCCGCCGGATATACCGCGACGGTCATCAACGTTAGAGCTTTCTCTTCTTCCAAGCCATTGCATGTTGGGTATAGTTTAGTGTTGGGAAAAGGGAGCAACGGGCCTACCGTTAGTATTGTCTGAAAACAAAATTAACTATTAGCCGCCAGTAATAATGACTGGGTTTTATCCCTGCCCATTGCCGGCAACTAATAGTTAATAATAAGTTGGTCATCAGGCTTGCCTGCCAATGAATTTCAGCAAAAACAATATAATGGCAATGACCAGCAATACGTGGATGAGTCCACCGGCTGCATAGCCAAAGAAGCCAATTGCCCAGCCGATAATAAGGATTACTGCGATGACATAAAGTAGGTTACCCATTGTAGTTGTTTTTTATGTTAGAAAGTGAAATGCCATCATGGTAATTTCAACTGCCGTGCCAATTGAGAAAGCGGGGCAATAGTACACCGCGCGCAAAGCAGTTCTGCAGACCTTCATTCGCCTGCACCAACCTTCGGGCATCGCCTACGCTGTATTGCTTTTTGTTGAACAATAAAGCCTGCTACCACTCTTGATGAGGGTAATAAACAGCTTATTATGTGGCAGGCAAAGCTTGTATACATCTTCTGCAAAACTATGCTGCAGTATTCCAACGCTGAATACTTTACATCGTTTCGGCGGGCAAACACTAAACGTATTTATGTAGATGATAATACCCAGACACCCGCCCGGTGATAATTATGGATGAATCAAGGAGGCAGTAAATTGCTACAAATACAAGAGAAGGTTGTCTTATAACTTAAATGATAGAACGAACCAGGCCGCCGTCTACCCTGATAGCCGCACCGTTGGTAGCCGATGATAGCGGGCTGGCAAAATACGCCACTGTACTGGCTACCTCGTCTACGCTGGCAAAGCGCTGCAGCAAAGAGCTG
>DATJGC010000463.1:0-3569 GCA_035495345.1 Chitinophagaceae bacterium
TGCCCTACCAGTATTGCGGGTCCGTCTTGCCGGTCTAACACCTGGTTGGTGGCCGCCACATCATCTTCCAGTGAAGAACAGGAATTTTGTACAAGGGTAACCTGGTACCCTTTCTTTGTAAGAATCTTATAAACATCCTCAAAGCCCGATGCGTCAGCAAAAGCACCATGTACAATAACAATGTTCTTGACTTTCTGACCAAGCACCGTAGTATTAAAGGCAGTCAGTAAAAACGCCAGGAGAATAATGAATGGTGCGCTCACCATCCGGATAATAGAATTACGTAAATGTTTCATTTGGTTTTTTTTATTTTGTTTATGATGATGAATGGTTATTTAAAAGATGATTCTAGCGGTTGTGGAAACGGCTAATGAACAAAACCCCTGGCCAGGCACTGTTTAACAACCCGCGCTTAAACTTTATGTAATCTCAATGCCTGTATTTATTTGCGAACGCTAATTTCAGCTATAAAAAAAACAATCGGTTGACCATACAGGCCTGATATTTTGATTGTTTACTCCATTATGATTATGTTCTTTTTTGCTGCCTGTGTCTATACTAATTATCATCCTCCAAAAGTATATTTCAGCAAACCATTGCCTGCTGTTATAAGATTCAGATAATTTGATTTTTTAAAGCTGGTTTACCATCTATGAGATATACATGCGTTGGTATGATTTGTACATTCTTAGCAGCAATGGATAGAATTATCTTGAAGCCTATTTCAACATTCATTCTTATTAAGGCATGGCAACAGCAGCATTCAATGATATCATTGTCCAGGTACACAGCAACACTAATAATACAAGTGAATCTGTACGGTACTACGTCAGGTGGTTTGATGGAAGAAATCCTTTAAGGGAATTGACCTTTGAATATATTGAAGGCCATTTTCTGATCACTGATGGAAATGCTACCGAAAGGGAAGCCGATATGCTTACGCATTGTATACAGGCGCTGGAATTGTCTCACGCTTTCCGCCGGCCCAAGGCCTAGCAGGAAGCAATGCGCTTATTCAATAAAATTCTTGGAGAGCTGCATACTGCTAAGCGCCCGGCACTCATAAAAAACTGTGATTATACATCAGAAGAGATAGTCTGTCTATTTTACAACCCCTCTAATAAATGCAATTTGCAGGTGGCACAGAGAAGTTACCGGATCCGGCGCTAAATATATCACAGACGATTTGTTGGTTTAGGATACACAAAAAAAACGGGCGATTGTTTCTACAATTGCCTTCTAATAAAACAGTGCATTGATCAGCACCTTTTACAATTCAATTTCTTTCTCCAATTAAATATAAAATACATGGCACCTAAAACAAAATGGAAAATTGATCCTACACACACAGACATTGCTTTTAAAGTAAAGCATATGATGTTCACCAACGTTTCCGGCAAAATAGTTAAATACGATGCCCTGGTAGAAACCACGGGCGACGACTTTGCAGGAGCCACCGTTGAATTTACCGGAGACGTGGATTCTATCACTACGGGCACGGCCGACCGGGACGCGCACCTGCTCAGCCCGGATTTCTTTGACGCAGAGAAATTTCCTACACTGAATTTCATTGCTACTTCATTTAAGAAGCTGGACCAGGGTGATTTTGAAATCACCGGTGATCTAACCCTGCACGGCATAACCAAACAAATAATACTGGGGGCGGAGTTTGGTGGATTGATGAAAGACCCCTGGGGCAATATTAAAGCAGCGTTTAGTCTTTCGGGCAAGATCAACCGGAAAGACTGGGGGCTGGTATGGAATGCAGCACTTGAAACCGGCGGGGTGCTGGTAGGTGAAGAGGTTAAACTACTGGCAGAAGTGCAGCTTATTAAGCAATAAAATCAGCTTTACATTGCTCAACAATATTCTAACGATATATACATACAACAAATTTATTTATGCTAACCGTTCAGCAAACCTGTTTTCTAAGAACAAGAATAAAACAAATGCGTACGGCAATTGTCCATTTCCAGGATGATGGCGTTTTTCAACAGTTGTCCGTTTTTGCCCGGATAGTAGAATTGGATCCGGAATGCAACCTCTGGCTGGCCGTGGCTGAGCCGTTGATGAGCGAGATAGTTGCGCCAGCAGCATTTGATGTACTGCTGAACTACTACATGGAGGGGGTTTCTTTTGATCTTGATATACTCGGAAGGGCCAGCATCTGCGAAGACGACAGCATGATCAAACAATACTCCGGCAACGCAGGTATCGGCAAACCAGGCAAACAGCTTCTGTTAAAGGTTGAAATTGTTGATATAGATTACTGGGAATACTCGGTGCCCATTATTAAACGCATTGCCAGGAAACTGCTGCAGGGATTTTCCAGTCCCTTTGCGGAAAGTAGCACTGCTATCCGGCAAACGGTTGACCAGCATTTTACCTGATCGCCATTAGCCCCCTATAACATTGGAGCAAGATGGTGGGCACACAAGCATGCATTGCAAAACTTTTTTTACTACCTGAGCATGACGCCTGCGCCACAAGCGCAGCAAAAAAAATGAGACCTTCTCATCTCTGAGTTGGTCTCATTTCGTTTGATAACGATAGCTAACTAATTGAATTGTTATAACCGCAACACAACGACAGCCCCGCGCTTTGCAGCTCCGCTTACAATGCCAGGATCTGTCTCTTCATCTGGTTACTGAAACCCCATTCATTATCGTACCAGGCCATTACTTTTACAAGATCACCCCCCACAACGCGTGTCATTTGTAAATCAATGATGGTGGCAAAAGGGCTTTTAATAATGTCTGTTGATACCAGGGGCTCATCAGAAGCCAGTACTACCTCGCGGTATCGTTCTGTTAGTGCCTCTTCTTTCAGTAACTGGTTAACTTCCTCCGGTGATGTTGCCCTGCTGGCAATAAACGTAATATCTGAGATAGACCCAATGGCAACCGGTGTGCGGATGGCTATTCCATCAAACTTACCCTGGTAGTTGGGCAGTGCTTTGGTGATGGCAATGGCCGCACCGGTGGTAGCAGGTGTAAGGTTGATGGCCGCTGACCGCCCCATCCTGAAATCTCTTTTTGACGGTGCATCCACGGCGGTTTGTGAGGCAGTATACGCATGGATAGTATTCAGGATGGCTTTTTGAATGCCCAGTCTCCTGCCCAAGATTTCAATAATCGGCCCTATATTATTGGTTGTGCAACTACCGATGGAAAAAACATCTGTAGTGGCATCACTGCTGTTTACACCATAAACCACGGTAGGCGTGTGCAGGCTTTTTGTTGGCCCGGAGATAATGACCCTCTTTGCGCCGGCGGCAATATGGTTGGCCGCATCTTCCCGTTTGGTAAACCTGCCCGTGCTTTCAATGACAATGTCAATGGCAAGCGCTTTCCACGGCAGCTTTGAAGGATCTGCTTCATTGAAAAAAAGAAGTTCTTTATCGTTTACATATAATTTGTTGCCCTCTACTTTAACATTGCCCTGGTAGCGGCCGTAGATACTGTCGTGCCCAAGAAGATAGGCGGCATTTTCAATGGGCATCAGGTCGTTGATAGCTACCAGCTCAAGGTCTTTTGTGTCGGCAATGATTTTTAGACAGGCCCGGCCTA